>JACPAV010000056.1 GCA_016180645.1 Nitrospirota bacterium
GGACCCCGAGGCGCCCGGGAGGGCTTCGCTGTCGGCGACGGTGCCGTTGGCGCTGAGGAGGTAGACGGTGGTTCCGGCGCCGACGTAGGTGCCGATGTAAGTGCCGAATTGGTCGGTGGCGGAGACGGGGAAGCCTTTGATTTCGGCGGCGATGGTTTCGTTGGCGATGACGGCGGTGGAGCAGACCTGCGTTGAATTGCCGCTGAGGTTCCCGGCGGCGTCTTTGGATCGCATTTGGTAGCAGTATTGGGTGTTGTCCGAGGCGACGGTGTCTTGGTACGAGGTGGCTCCCGAGGCGGGGGTGGCGATCTGGCCGGCGCCGATCCGGTCGAGTTCATAGTTGGCGAGTCCCGAGCCGGTATCGGTGACGGTGGACCAGTTGACGGTGAGTTTGAGATTGCCCGAGTTGACGACGGAGGAGATGGAGGGGACGGGAGGCGCGGTCCAGTCGTTCATCCAGGTGATGTTGAGGTTGTTGGACGTGGAGTTGCCGTTGCCGGCGGCGTCGACGCAGGCGATGTAGCGGGAGTAGGTGGTATCGGCGGCGGCCGCGCCGGTGAACTGGCAGGCGGTGGTGCTCGAACAAGCGGTGCCTGATCCTCCATCGTAGGCCACGTCCGTGGTGTACCAGCGGCAGGCGGTGGTCCCCGTGGCGGCATCGGTGGAGGTGAGCACAATGTCGGTGTTGGAGTCGTTCGCGGTGTCGTAGTAGGCGGAGGCGGTGTCGCCCTCCACGCTGGTGAGTGTGAGCGGCGGTGCCGTCCAGTCGTTGTACCAAGTCACGGAGATGTTGTTCGCGGCGGTGTTGGCATTGCCGGCGGCATCGACGCATGCGACGTATCGGGTATAGGCGGTGCCGCTTTCGGCGAGGGCGCCGATGGTGCAGAGGGAGGTGGAGGTGCAGGTATTGGCCATCGAGCCGTAGGCGATGTCGGTGGTGTCCCATTTGCAGGTGGCGGCGCCGACCGTGTCGGTGACCGAGATGGCGATATCGGTGTTGGAGTCGTTGATCGTGTCGTAGTACGTGGCGGCCGTGTCGCCTTCGACGTTGGTGAGGGAGATGGAGGGAACGGTCCAGTCGTTGTACCAGGAGACGGCGATGTTGTTGGCGGCCGTGTTGGCGTTGCCGGCGGCATCGATGCACGCGATGTATCGGGTGTAGGCGGTGCCGCTTTCGGCGAGGGCGCCGATCGTGCAGAGGGAGGTGGAGGTGCAGGTATTGGCCATGGAGCCGTAGGCGATGTCGGTGGTGTCCCATCGGCAGGTGGTCGGGCCGGAGACGGCATCGGTGGTGGAGATGGCGATATCGGTGTTGGAGTCGTTGGTGGTGTCGTAGTACGTGGCGGCGGTGTCGCCTTCGACGTTGGTGATGGAGATCGACGGGGCCGTCCAGTCGTTGGTCCACGTGACATCGAGGTTGTTGGCCGTGGAGTTCCCGTTTCCGGCGTTGTCGACGCACGCGATGTATCGGTTGTAGGTGGTTCCTTCGGTGTCGGCCCCCGTGACGGAGCAGGCGGTGGTACTCCCGCAGACGGTGCCGCTTCCCGTGGTCCAGGCCGTATCCGCGGTGTACCAGCGGCAGGCCGACGTGCCGGACGCGGTTGTGGAGGCGGTTTCGGAAGTGAGAACGACGTCGGTATTGGAGTCGTTTGCGTTGTCATAGAACGTGGCGGCGGTATCGCCTTCGATGCTGGTCAGGGCGAGCGCCGAGGCCACGGTGTCGTATTTGATTGTGTAGACGGTGGCGATGGTCGTATTCCCGGCGTTGTCTTTAGTTTTCACGCGGAAGTACCAGGTACCGTTGCCGGGGGCGGTGCCGTTCGTCCAGGTGGTTTGGTAGCCGATCCAGCCGCCCGCGGTTTCGGGGTCGGCGGACGCGTTGGAGCCGAAGTAGATCCAGTATCCGTTGACTCCGGCGAGGCCGTTGTCCGTGGCGTGGGTCCAGGTCATGCAGGGGTCATCGGAGGTGTTTTGCCAGGTATTGTCGCCGAGCGCGGCGCCGGTGCAGGAGCCGTTGTCCACCTTGGCGGCGAGGCCCGTCGGGCTGTTGGGCGCCTGGCGATCGACGATGACGTTATTGTCGATGGAGTTCCCTGTCAGTGCGTCGCCAGCCCGGTCGTTGTCGTTGTCCGTGGCGGTGGCGCGGACGCAGTAGCGCGCGTCCGTAACCGGCAGGGTCCACGCGACGCAGTAATCCGTCGTGCTGCATCCCGTGGAGGGATCGGTATCCGTGCCGATATTCGTCCAGGTGGTATCGCACGCCGCGCCGAGCCAGGACGTGTATTCGAACTGGATCTGGGCGATGCCCGAGTCGTCGCCTTCGACGGGGTCGCTGGCCGTCGCGGTCAGGTTCACGTTGGCGTTGAGATAGGAGGGCGCATCGAAAGTGACGGAGGGGGCCGTGGTATCGTCGTCGGCGACGTTATAGGTGAAGGTCTGGCACGCTCCCGTGATTTGCTGGCCGGCATTGGTGTGGCAATCGTATTCCGCGTCGCCTTCGACGCCCGGCGCCGAGAAGTCTTCTTTGCCGGTGGCCACGGTGCAGCTTCCGGAAGCGGGGATTTCATCGTTGCCCCACTCATTGTCCTTGTCGAAGAGGTAGACGTAGAAACTCGTGTTGCCGAGGTTGTGGACGGGTTCGAAGTTGGCGGCGGAGTGGGCGTCGATGTGCCAGTAGTAAGTGGAATGGACTTCCGGATAGCGGACGTACATGTCTTCGTACTCGTTTTCGCCCCAGCCGTCGGCGCCGGCCATGCCGGAAATCACCACGCGGAAATCGATCTGGTTGCTGCCGTCGTTCCAGTCGGCGATGGTGGGCCCATCCACGGTGTCGAGGAGGGTGAAGGTTCGCCAGGTCCAACCGTGGGACGGGGTGTAGTTGCCGAGATTCGTCCAGCCGCCCCACGCGCCGTCGTCGTAGCGGTTGTACTGCACCGTGACCGTGGGGTTGGACTGGTCCGGGTCGCACGATCCCGGCCACCAGATATCGCACCATTCGTTCATGTACTCTTGGAGATCGAGCGTCACAACCATGCGGTCGATGTTGAAGTAGGCTTGCTTTCCGGGGTAGCCGACCGTATCGGAAGTGATTTGCGGGATTGTGGCGGAGGCCCAATCGCTCTGACCGGGGAGGCTTGTATCCGTGTCGCCGCCTGAGCCTCCGTAGTCGTTGGAATACCAGTGCGTCTGGCTTCCGCTCCTTGAGCACCAGTAGGTGTCCACCTCCGCGTCGCCTCCGCTCGGGGGACCGTAAGAGCAGGAATCCGAGTTTCGGTCGCCGCTGTTCCAGTTGTACGTGTTGGTGCCGGCCGCGGGGATTCGGGATTGAGAGCCTGCGCAGTAGTAGGTGGCGGAGCCTGCGGTGTGATCCACCACCGTCACGGCGCCGGCGTCATCATCATTATCGGTTTGGGAGAACGTGGCGGACACCGAGTAGGAGGTTGCGCTGTCCAGAATGTTTGCGGTGTAGTTCACGGTGTTGAGTGCGAGCGTGTCGGCCGCGGGTCCGCAATCGTCGTCATAGGTGTATGGACCGGCGTGGGCTGCGCCGGTGGCGTAGAGGCCGGCGTTGTCCACGGAACGGACGTGGAAGTACATGGGGCCGGAGTCGGTCATTGTGGCGGTCACGCTGGTGGCGGTCGTCCAGTTGTCGCCGGACGTCGGCACCGTTGTGGCGCTGTTGTCTATTTTCCACCGGTAGCCTTGGATGCCGGAGGTGTCGGAGGCGCCCGACCACGACATGTCGTTTGTGTTGTCGGAGTTGGAGCAGCCGCTGACGGTGTGACTGCTGCTGGAGACGCTGGAGGGGTTCGTGGGCGGCGTTGTGTCTTTGTTGTACCAGTATTTCACTTTGATGGCGGTGCCGTCGAAGTATTGTTGAACGTTGCCCCCGCCGTCCGTGGCGCGGACACAATAGTCGTCAATCCCCTCGGCTGCGGTGGACCACCCGTTGAAGGCTGAGAGGGTGGTGCTCTGGCTCCCGGACCACGCGGAGGCCCAGCCGGCGTTATCGCAGTCCTTATCCACCTCAACGAGTGTGAGATTGGTCCGATTTCCGGCGGCATCGTCCCATGAGGTGGTCTCGCTGTTTGGGTTGGTTGTGATTGCGACGGTTGCGCCGGGATCGGATGTGTAGGGGCCGTAGGTGCGGTCGTATTCAACCTGGGTGGCGGTGTAGCTGGGGTCGGCGCAGAGGTTATCGGCTTCGTAGAGCTCCACTTTGATCCGTCCCGTTGAATTCCACGGACTCCAAACGTTGTCGGACTGGGCATCGCAACAGCACGCGAAGCAGCCGCACCCGGAATTCCACTGGGTGGTGTCGTCGAACTCGAAGATGTCCACCGGCCAGGCATCCATATCCGTCCTTTGCGCGGCGGAGAAATAGACCCTGGAGCGTGTGGGCGTCTGGCCGTACGAGAGCGGATAGTAGACGGTCAGGCACCACCCGCCGGTGCAGGACCGGCTGTCCGAGATCGTTTCGATGTGGTGCATGGTGGGGGGTGTCTGGTCTACTGCGAAACCGGTCGAGTCCGTTCTTGCCGATCCTGGATCGTGGTAATTCGCGGTGGCGCCGGAACCGCAATCCCGAAGCACGGTTGCTGACCACGTTGATAGGTCATTGTTTCTTGCACGCACAGACCAGTAATACCTTCCCTGGGGGAAAGTGTAGGTTACGGTCTTGCTCGTACTCGTGCCATTGCTTGTCCACCCGATCGTTTCGCAACCACCCGCTGTCGTTCCGATGCAATATTGATAGTCATAAATCCCGGTGTTCGAATCGCTCGACGTTCCCCATGAGGCCGATGTACTGGTCACACTGCCATATACCTGTCCCGATTCAGTGACCGTCAACGAACTGGGCGTTGACGGACCCGTATCGTCACAGTAGTAACTCTTATAATCTATCGTTACTGAATCGGGGCAGTCGCCATCACCATCGCCGCAATTGGCAACCCCTGTATCGGTAGCCGCGGAAGTACGCCATGAGTTATCAGCATAGCCCGTAAGGGTTATGCCTCCAAGGCAACTGTCCCAATCGCTTGAGTCACCACTCCATGTCGCTATCGTGCTGTCTTGATCTCTAACTTTTGTTTGAACATTTACAGAGCCGGAAACCGCGGCGGTACTATTGAACCAGGTATTGAACGCATTGCTGCTCCCCGGATCCCATGCCGTGGGTGTATATTGATCCGCGGTTTCACTCCCGACTCTTAGGATCACGTAGGGGTCTGAATTATCGAGGAAACCATCACAGTCACCGATAGAGTTTACGGTTCCTACCTCAAAGTAGAATTTTATTGCCGCCTGCGCATCTCCAACGAGAACACAAGCGGTTAATGCAAGAACAGATCCAGGGACGAGAAACCATCTCGAATCCATTTTCATTTGGGCAAGACGCTTCAGGTAGGGACGAAAAACCTCCAAGACGCGGCAGATGTCTCTCACCTCTTGATCTCCAGGTCGTCGAACAGGGCGCCGTCGATGGTGGCTTCCAGGGGTTTGGCGTTCGGGCCGGCCATGGTGCCCATGGAGAAGACGGGTTTCGGAATCATCACGTTTTCTTCTCCGGCCACCTGACTGCCATCCACGAACATTTTCACCTTGAATGCGACGGGGTCGTAGACGATCCGGTAGCGGTGCCAGCTCCCGCGGGTGATGGATCGAACGATTCGGGGGACGGCCGGTGCGATCCCACCGGTTCTTCGGACGGGCGGTTCCCCTTCCGGAGGCGTGTCAATCGAGGGTGGAGCCCCAAAGACGGGAGGCGAAATCCGGTCCACCATCACCATGACCTGCTCTGGGAACACGAGGAAAGAAACGCCGGTCTTGCTTACGGTATCAACAAGTGCGACCAAACCCGCCGGGGGGATGGACGGAGCTTGCGGGCTCGGAAGGGGATTCTCCGTCCGGAGCACGGGGTCGGGAATGATCGTGTTCAGCAGACTTGGGAGGGTTGCGGACATTCGGTGGGAAACCTGGATGTCGATGATCGTTTCCGGATCGGCTTTGACCGTTTGCGATACGATGAGCTTGTCCTTGGCTGAGACGGCGCCGGAGATTTCCAGCTTTCCGTCTCTGACTTCGTACTTGAGTTGATTTTCACTTTTTGTGGTGGTCGAAATGTTCTGGGCGATTTTCCATCCGCCCTCCTCGGCGCCGTCTCCGAGCACGAGGTCGGTGTCAAAGCTTTCGTGCGAGACGGTTTGGGGTTCCTTGGCTTTCTTGGAGCATCCGACGATCGAGTTGGAGAAGAAGAGCAGGAGAACAACAAGCGCGGTGGAGCGGGGAATCCAGGTGCGGCCTTGAGAGAGGTAGAGTGTTGTTGGGCCAGGTAGAAGTTGCCTTATGTTCATTCAGTTTCTCGTTTGCCGTTCTTTCTGTGGAATCTGTGTACACTGTGAGCCAACTAGCACCCCTGTGTCAAGGAACTGGCTCACGATTTTTTTTGGAAATGTGATTTTCATCACATTGCCGTCTCATTGAGAGTAACTATGTTGACTGTCTCAGTCCACATTAGGCGGACATGGTCTTGGATCGAGTGTGGAATTCGATGATTTCGATCCGTTCCACCGGGGTGATTCGGCGCCGCCAGGATCGGGAGTGGATCGCGGGACGGCTACTTATTGTTTGCGATGATGGGGAGGTAGAAGACTTTTCCGGAGTCGGTGCCGATGGCGAGGCGCACGTCTGCGCCGTTGGTTCGGAGGGCGACGGTGGAGCAGAGGCTGGTGCCGAGGCCGAAGGGGAATCCGGCGCGTCG
>JACPAV010000057.1 GCA_016180645.1 Nitrospirota bacterium
TTGGGTATGAAAGTAATACCGATAGATTGAAGGAGGCTCCATGGCGCAGATCATAACGTCTTCCGTCACAACGAAGGGGCAGATCACCCTGCCCAAGGAAGTGCGCAAGAAATGGGGGATCCGCCCTGGACGCGATCAGGTGGGTTTTCGGCTTTCGCCGAGCGGCCGGGTGGAAGTGGTCCCGGTTCAGGTGGAGGAGAGGCCGTGGAAATTCAGCAAGAGGGAATGGGACAGGATCGCCAAGCTGAGAAGGGAGCGGGGCAGGGTGTTCCGATCCGCCGGGGAGGCGTCGAAGTTCCTTGAGTCCTTGTAGTGCAGTTTGAGTTCAAGCCTTCCTTCCTCAGACTGGTTGAAAAGCTCGGGCCGGGGGAGAGGAAGCGGAAGGTCGTCCAAGCCACGCAGTCCCTCATGGTGGCCCTCGAAGAACGGACGCCGCCGGCTCCCGGCCTCGGGCTCAAGCGTTTGAGGGGGAAGTTCTGGGAGGTCAGGGCCGGCCTGGGGGACCGTGTAATCTTGCACTGGGAGAAGGACGTGATTGGGTTCGTGCTTGTTGGCGATCACAAAGCCGTGAGGAGGTTCCTGAAGACGCTCTGAAAGTGAGGCTGTATCCGGGGATCGAAGTTGGTAACGCGGAATTGCAGGGAGGGGATCACCCTACAGGCAATTCCGTTCCCTTCGGGAGAAGTAGCCCGGCGATACAGGTTCCGAATAGAGAAGTAAACGGAAGTCTGATTTTGACTGCATCCGGCGGTCTGCGTACGCTGCGCGGGTGCGAAACACGATCCAACATGCCATCGACGCCTTTCTGGACGAAATCCGGCTTCGGCCGTCGAAGGAAACACCGCATACGTACGCCTCGGCGTTGCGAGCGTTTCAACTTTTTCTACGAGGGGAGGGGATCGATCCGAGAAAATCGGCGCTCCAACGCCTGACGGTCGATCACTTCCTCGGCGTACCGCACTATCTCAAACGAGAGCATTTCCGGAAGCGCCCGAATGATTACACGATTGCCACCTATCTGGCGGTCTACCTCTCATGGCTCAGGTTCCTTATCCGGCAGGAAATGCACCCGGCACTCGGTCGCGGAAGCGAGCGCATCCGCGCGATGTACCGCGGGCTCAGACCACGAGGTCGGCGCCTCCCCCGTGCGCTGACCGACAGGGAAGTCCGCATCATGGTGCGAGCCGCGTACGACCAGACTTCGGGAAGAGACCGTCAAGCGAGAATCAAGCGCCTGCGGGACATTGCCCTTGTCCACACCCTGCGCTGCGCCGGTGGAAGAATAGGGGAGGTGGTAGGGGCAGTCGTGGAAGATTTGGATTCCAAGAACCGCAGTCTGCGCATTACGGGGAAGGGGAACAGGCAGCGGCTACTGTTCTTCGATCGTTTTGGATGGGACGCGCTGATGGCGTATCTCGACAAGCGTGGGAAGCGGGAACCCATCCGGTCTGCCACGCCGGCGCCCATCTTCTGCCGGCACAACCGGGGCAGCGGCGAGAAAATGCACCGGCTCAGCCAGCGAGGCGCCCGCAACGTCATCCAGGCCCTGGCGAAGGACGCCGGAATCCGCGAACGAGTGAGTCCCCATCGGCTTCGCCATTTTGTAGGGAAGCGAATCCTCGAAAAAACCGGTGATCTGGCCGCGACCCAGGACCTCCTCGGTCATGCCTCGCCGGTGACCACGCGGATCTATTCTCATCTGGTCGCTTCGAGGCTCCGCGAAGCCCACCGCAAAGCCTTCCCGGAGTGATCCGACGCAGACGGGATACGCAGCCTGGCAGCGATCAACGCGGGGTTGGGCTCCGGACGGGCAGGGGTTTTCTTTCTATATAGAAAGCGCTATCCTTGAACCATGGCGAGAAAGACCTTCCAGCGTTCCCTCGGCGCGCACTTGCCGACCGGCACGACACAGGTTGTCTTGTTCATACCCGGCTTGGATCGTGATGGGCAAGCGATCGACCAGGCTCGTTGGCGAAACTCGGCCCTGGAAACCCTCGGGCGTCTTTTCCGAGGGGCAACGGCTTTCCCACCGTCGGAGGGGGTCTGGCGTGACGACGAGAGAGCGGGAAAGCTGCTCTTTGAATCGGTAGTCATGGTGCTTTCCTACGTGAACCCCGCGGACCTCACTGGGAAAGCGCTCGCGGAGCTCAGGAGATTCCTGCACGACTTCGGACGGGAGACGAACCAGGGGGAGGTAGGTGTAATCGTTGGTGGGTCGTATTACGGTATTTCCCGGTACGATCCCGCCCAAAGGATAGGGAGGTGACACAATGACCAAAGCACGGAACGAGAAGCAATCAGCGATAGGGGCCCAGCTCGGTGCAAACCGGGTAGTCAGCCTCGGACGGTCACAATCCCAGGGCCCTCTGGATTGGGTCCTGCTTGGCCAAGAACTGGCCGGGCGGCTGATCCCGGTCGGCGGCAGGCCGAGCGATCCGGCATGGGACATTCAGCGATTGGTGCCCTTCAATTCCAAGACGTGGACGAGGCTGAAGAAACTGGCGACCAGGCTCAGCAGATCGGGTAGGAAAGTCAGCCCGGCCCAGCTTGCCTCCAGTCTGATCGAAAGGGAGTTGGGGCGGCTGCGAACTTGAGTGCTTCCCGACCGAAACGGCTCCGCGCAGCGGCCAAGGTTCCGGTTGGTCGAGATCCTGCAAAAGAATCAAGCAGCCAACCGATTCATGTCTGTCGCGCTGTGCAGGTGAGGGCAGCGGTTTCAGGAGGCCCGCTTGACACGCGGATGAATAGTCGGGAGGATGTGGGCGGATGAAATGGATCCACGAGGTAAACGATGAAGACACACGAACTCCTGGTTGAGCTTCAAAGGCTCAAGGCGGTCAAGGGCGTTTATGACGCCGTCTTGCAAGCTGCAACAGGCGAGGTTGCCGAGCGAAGCTGGGGCAGGCGCACGCGGGAGAAGGGCGAGGAGGTCCAGAGGCTTCATCCGAAGCTCAACCTGAACGATATCCGCAAGAAACGCGAGGGAGTGGTGGCCGCCATCCGCAAATTGGAGGGCCAAATCCGGGACGCGAACCACCGGACCGGCGCCGCCCCTTTGCTCAAGCGCGCGGCCGAAATTGACACGGACCTGAAGGAGCGTACGGCCCGGCTGACGAGCGCCGTACACTATTTCAAATCGGACGGCCGGCCGAAGGACGACCCGATGGAGATCGTCCGTGAGATGATGACGCTCAACGACGAGCGGGCGAAGCTCCGAAAAGAGTTGCAGAAGCTCAACTTCGCCGGATGAACAATTTGGGGACGGTCCCTACGGAGTGCGTTCGATTCTTCCCTGAGACTCAACCGGGGACGCATTCTTTACGCCGAGATCACCGGTGAGAGCCTTAGATGGCGCTGCCCAGAACGGCAACCCCCTTATCGGTTGTTTGTTATCGGTTGGCGCTGATTCGTAATCGCACTGTTGATTGTTGATTATTCGGCGGGACCGATCCCCGTCCCTATTGAAGCCGCACCCTCCCTTCCAGTCCCGGGCGAGGGCTCAGGCCCGTCACCACGCGGATCTATTCTCATCTGGTTTCTTCGCGGCTCCGGGAAGCTCACCGTAGAGCCTTCCCGGACTGACACCACAGTCCGTGGCCCGTAAAGCGGGCCGTGCATTACTCCAGCAACCTCGCCAAGGGAATGGCGAAGACACCCTTTTCGATTTCAGCCCACTCCCGCCCGTTGTAGGCCAGAATCGCCGCTCCGCAATTCTTGTGGGCATCTTTGAACGCCATGAGACCGGCGACGGAAGCGTTGTCCCATCTGGATGACCCCTTGATCTCCAACGCAAGCGTGTGTCCTTTCCACTCGATCACGGTATCCACCTCGTATCGACCTTGGACGTGCCAGTAGTAGACCCGAGCCCCCGGCAGCATCGACGACGCCATCGCCAAGACATTCTGCATGACGTACGTTTCGAGCAGGCGCCCCCAAAGCCAAGTGTCACCCGGTCCCGTCTCGACGTCGACGCCTGCCAGATACGCCGCCAGGCCGGAATCGGACAGGTAACATTTCGGGGACTTGATGAGCCGGGCTGAACGGCTCCGGGCATAGGGCGGGATCTCATGCACGATGTGCGAAAGGACCATCAGGTCCAGGTAGCGGCGCGTCGTCACATGGTTAAGGCGGGCGTCTCGACCGACCTCGGTCAGGTTGAGGATGCTTCCCGTCCGCAGGGCCGTCAGGTGCAGGAGTCGACGAAACGGAAGCAGGTCCGGCAGCTGACGCAACTCCCGGAGATCGCGCTCCAAGTAGGTCTGCTCGAACCCACTGAACCAGACATCCGGCTCCGCAGCATCCCCTAAGACCACCGACGGCATGCCGCCCCGCAAGATCTCGGAAGGGGCGACTATTCCCTTCCGCTCCGGTATGCGAGCGCACAAATTCCTGATCGCCTCTTCTTGGCCGCTCGAACCCTTGCCGCCGCCACCCTTCCCCAAGGCCTTGATGATCCTGATCAAGAGCGGTTCTTCCTTTCCGCCGGATCGCACTTCCGACCGGGTGAACGGGTGGAGCGTGAGGTAGACGGCTCTGCCCGCCAATGAATCCGAGACGTTCCGCATGAGGAGGAAGTTGGCCGAACCGGTCAGGACAAATTGTCCCGGCCTGCGGTGTTCATCCACCTCCCGCTTGATGGCGAGTAGGAGCTCGGGGCACCGCTGGGCTTCGTCTATCGTGAACCGCTCCGCCCGCCGAACGAAGTCCTCCGGATTGCGCCGCGCCGCTTCCAGATGGGCGAGATCGTCTAGGGACACGAAAGCCCGCCCCTTGAAAAGCGGATCCATCCTCACGAGGGTGGTCTTGCCGGCCTGTCTCATGCCGCTGATCACCACCACTGGCATGCTCTTCATCGCCCGTTCCAGAGCCGGAACGAGGAGGCGGGACTTATAGGGAGTCATGATTGAACAGTATGAGTTCCAATTCAGTACATGTCAAGAGTTTCGCTTCCGGCCCTATAACCCAGAGAGGATGTGCCGTCACACACGGCCGGTCCCCCGAGTCCGTGATTTACGGCACAGACGGAAAGTGGTAGGTATGGTAGGGGGTAAGAGATGGAAAGGAACATGTTCAAGCGTGTGCGGGGCTTGGGCATCGCAGTAACCCTCACCCTGTTCGCGACCTCCTGCCAGAAATCCTCGACTGGTACAGGCGCGGCTACGACCACTGTTCCCGAAGACGGAATCCCAATGACCGTGGCCATTCCGCTCACACCAGAGCAGGCCACCGCTCTCACCGGCATCAGCGAGATGAGCAGGATTGACGAACTTTCAAGAACCGACGAGATGTCGCGCGTGGATGAACTCTCCCGCGTTGACGAAGGAATACGCGGTGTCGCACTCGACATCGAAGTGGACGGCCAAGCCATCGGGCAGGGAATACGTGGCTCGCTCAAATCCGGTGTTCGCGGCGGCATCCGGGGCGTGGAGCAATCGGGCGTCAGGGGTGCGGAAGCGGGAGGCATACGCGGCTCCCCACGTCGTCAAGCCGACGAGCCGCTGTTTGTATTCGAGGCGACCTTCTCCTTCCCCATCCATCTTGCGCGCGACGGCGACCAGAGCGTCAGGACAAAAATGCGTTCAACGGAAAACCCGAACGTCGAGTTCTTGACCGTCACCACGCAGGTGGAGGTGAAACCCACGTCGGATGGCGGAGTGGCTACGCAGGTGGCCGTTTCGGACAACGCCATCAATCTGAGTCAGGTGGACCTGAAGGATTCAGGAGACGGGGTTTCCGTACTCACCAAGGTGCTGGTCGCGGGTGTGGATGCCGCTCTCGACCCGTCTACCAAAGTTGACGAGGCCTCGGTGAAAGCGGTTTACGAGCAGTACGCGCAGAAGCTCGAACAGACCATGCTGGCGCAGGGCTATTCCGTGACCGTGGACGTGTCGCACGTCGATCTCACCCCACCGGATACATTCGTGAGCCGTGAGCCTTCAGCCGTAAACAGCGTTGTGTTCAAGTTCACGTGCAACGAGACCTACTGCACGTACCGCTGCTCGCTTGAGGGTTCCACCTTTGCGCCCTGCTTAAGCCCCTTCACGCCCGCGCCCGCTCCCGGCGAGCGGACATTGCGCGTCGCGGCCTCCGACAAGTTGGGGAACACCGACCAGACCCCGGCTTCCGTCACGTTCTACTCGGACACCACGCCCCCCGAAGCCATTTCCATCACCATCGAGAACGGGGCGGAGTTCATCAATAGGACGCTCGTGAACGCAGCCGTCAAGGCGACCGACGACAATCCGATGGAGATGCTGCTCGCCCAAGACACCGGCTTGTTCGAGGTGAAGACGGTTATTTGGGTTCCGTATGCGGAACAGACGAAGTTTTCCATGCCGACCGGGGACGGCAAGAAGACCGTCTACGTGCAATTCCGGGACAAGGCGGGCAACCGGAGCAAGATCATCTCGGATGACATCATTCTCGATACCAAGCCGCCGGATACGACGGTCACCTGCCCGCCATCGCTCACCAATGCCAACACCGCCTCCATCGCGTTTGCATGCACGAATAATTCCCCCTCTCCCCTTGCGGGAG
Source organism: Nitrospirota bacterium (assembly GCA_016180645.1). Lineage (NCBI taxonomy): Bacteria > Pseudomonadati > Nitrospirota > Nitrospirota bacterium. The sequence goes on from JACPAV010000057.1 coordinate 6,538, forward strand.
AGGGCGGGGGTGAGGGGTGCTCCTTCCTCTGCCAACTCGACACCGGCACCGCCGCCCCATGCACCAACCCCGTGGCCGCCGCGAATCTCGCCGAGGGTGCACATGCCTTTGAAGTCAAAGCCAGGGACAAGGCGGGCAACATCGACACCACCTCCGCGACCTGTTCGTGGGTCGTTGATACGACGCCGCCCGACACGGCGATTTCCACGGCTCCGGCAAGCGCGACGAACTCCACCAGCGCGAGCTTCTCGTTTACTTCTCCCGATACGGGAGCGGCCTTCGAGTGCGAGCTTGATACGGCAGGCTTCGCCGCTTGCGTAACCCCGAAGGCGTATACAGGTCTGGCCGCAGGTTCGCACACGTTCAAGGTTCGAGCACGGGACGCCGCAGGTAATGTGGATGCAACTCCCGCGACCCACACATGGACCATCGATCTGACGCCGCCCACTGTAGCGATCAGCTCTCAGCCGTCAGCGGTCAGCAACGCGACGTCTGCGACGTTCACGTTCACGTGCAACGAATCTTCGTGCACGTTCACGTGCAGCCTCAATGCCGCCGCTCACGCAGCCTGCACATCCCCCAAGAGCTACATAGGCCTCGCCGATGGCTCGCACACATTCGAGCTCAAAGCCACGGACGCCGTTGGAAACACCTCCTCAGCCGTCTCTTACACGTGGACCATCGACGCGACGGCTCCTTCCGCGCCCGTAGCCGGAAACATCACGGTCACTCAGAACGCCCCCGGCACCGCCGACACGATCCAAGGCCCGGCAGGATCGGTGGAGGGATCAGCTATTGTGAAAGTATGGGCCGATGCGCTTCTCACGAGTCTACTCGGTCAGGGTACGGCCTCCGCGAGCGGTATTTTCGGTGCCATCAGCATCGGCGACAACACCAGTGCCACGGTCTACATCACCGCCACCGACGCCGCCGGGAACCAGTCCTCTTCCACCAGCAAAACGAACGACATTACTCCGCCCGTACTCTCGCTAACCAATGTGGAAGGGGACGGCACTTCCCCGTATGTTGACACGGCGAACGACGCGAACACGGACATCGCGATCTCTGCCGGCGAGGCGACCTCGTGCAAATGGGACACTACCGACATCGCCTACGGGAGCATGGCGAACACGTGCACGTCCACAAGCCTCTGCACGGTCACGGGCGCTACAACCGATGGCACCAGTTATACGAGATACATCTCCTGTGTGGACGCCGCCGGAAACTTCAACTCCGCGACGAACAATCTGGACGTTTCATGGACCAACGATTGGAGTCCGCCCGCTATCTCCATCACCAACATCGAAGGCGATGCGGCAGCAACGTACTACGACGCCGTGAACGATACGAATACGGACATCGCCATCTCGCCTTCCGATAGCTCGACCGTGACCACCTGCAAGTGGGACACGACCGACGTCGCCTATGGTTCGATGGCCAATACGTGTACGTCCACGAGCCTTTGCACCATCACCGGCGCGGCCACGGACGGCACCGCCTACACCCGCTACGTAGCCTGTATCGACTCCCTCGGCAACGCGAATGACGCGACGAACAACCTCGCCGTGACTTGGACGAACGACTGGAGCGTCCCCTCCATCTCAATCACCAATGTGGAGGGCGATACCGCCGCCACGTACTACGACATCGTGAACGATACGGACACGGATGTCGCGATCTCCATCACGGACGCCTCCGGGACGACCGCCTGCAAGTGGGACACGACGGACATCGCCTACGGCTCAATGGCCAACGCCTGCGCCTCCACCACCGCCTGCAAGATCACCGGCGCGGCGACGGAGGGGATACCGTATTCCCGATACATCTCGTGCGTAGATGCGGCGGGAAACGCGAACACGGCGGTGAACAACCTGGACGTAACCTGGACGAACGACTGGACCGTGCCTTCCATTTCGATTGTGAACGTCGAAGGCGACACCGCCGTCGCGTACTACGACACGGTCAACGACTCGGACACGGATGTCTCCATCTCCGTTACCGATACGTCCGGAACCGCGGCCTGCAAATGGGACACGACGGACATCGCGTATGGCAGCATGGCGAACTCCTGCGCCTCATCGACCACATGCACCTTCACGGGCGCAGCCGTTGAAGGAAGCGCGTACACCCGGTACGTCGCGTGCATCGACGGTGGGGGAAATGCCAACGACGGAACGAACAACCTTGCCGTCGCCTGGACTAACGACTGGACCGCCCCCACGGTCACACTGAGCAGCGTCGAAGGGGACACCGCCGCCACGTATTACGACACGGTGAACGACTCGAACACGGATGTGGCGATCTCCGCGAGTGACGCCGTCTCAGGCGTCAGTACGTGCAAATGGGACACGGCCGACAACGCCGCCGGTTCGATGTTCAACACTTGCGCCTCCACGAGCCTCTGCACCATCACGGGGGCGGCAACGGACGGGACGACCTACACACGATACATCGGATGCGTGGACGCCGCCGGGAACGGCAACACCACGGCGAATAATTTGGACGTCACGTGGACGAACGATTGGACGGCACCGACTTCTACCATCTCCACCCCAACGAACAACGCCAAGCTCGCCGCGCTCACCTCCATCACGGGCACCGGTTCCGATACGACTAGCGGGCTGAACAAAGTCGAAATCACCATTTCAGACGGTCTGAACTACTGGAACGGAACGACCTTCGGCGCCCCGATCACATGGCTCCTCGCCGCCGGCACAACATCTTGGAGCTACTCCACTGTGCCCTCGTGGGCCAGCGGCACCAGCTACACGGTTCAATCGAAGGCTACGGACAACACCTCGAATGCAGAAACGCCCGGTGCCGGGAACAGCTTTACCTTTGACTCCACCGCCCCCACGTTCGGTGGGGCAGTGAAGGCCGAAGCCGGCGGTCTGCCGATCACCATTTCATGGTCCGCAGGGTCAGACACAGTGACGACCGCTCCAAACCTGGTCTACAAGATTTGCCAGACGACGACCGCAGGCGGCTGCTCGGCATTCGCCACCACGTACACCACCAGTGCCGGTGCGACTAGCTACGCCACCGCGCCGCTCACGAAGAATACCACCTACTATTTCGTCGTCCGCGCCCAGGATGAAGCGGGCAATACGGAATCCAACACGGTCGAAAAAGCCGACGTCGCCGGCGGAAACGTCTGGGTGAGCAAGACGGCCATGACCACGGCAAGATACGATCTCGCGGCGGTGGCTGTGAACGGCAAGATTTACGCCATCGGCGGATGCATCGCATGTACCCCCGTTGCGACGAACGAGGAGTACGACCCGGTGGCGAATACGTGGGCGACGAAGACTGCCATGACCACGGCAAGATCGGCCATTGCGGCGGCTGCCGTGAACGGGAAGATCTACGCCATCGGTGGTTGCAACAACGCCCCTTGCTCCCCCGTGGTTGCGACGAACGAGGAATACGACCCGGTGGCGAACACGTGGGCGACGAAGACTGCCATGACCACGGCCAGACAGGCGTCCGCGGCGGCAGCCGTGAACGGCAGGATTTACGTCATCGGGGGATACAACGCGGGTTCCCTTGCGACGAACGAGGAGTACGACCCGGTGGCGAACACATGGGCGACCAAGACCGCCATGACCACGGCAAGGCGCACTCACAAGGCGGTGGCCGTGAACGGCAGGATTTACGTCATCGGGGGTGCCGTCGGCCCTCTTGCGACGAACGAGGAGTACGACCCGGTGGCGAACACATGGGCGGCGAAGACGGCCATGACCACGGCAAGACAGGAGCTTTCGGCGGCGGCCGTCAACGGCAGGATTTACGTCATCGGGGGAAGCAACGGGACGACCTATGTTGCGACGAACGAGGAGTACGACCCGGTGGCGAATACGTGGGCGGCGAAGACGGCCATGACCACGGCAAGACGGATGCCCGCGGCGGCCACAGTGAACGGCAGGATTTACGTCATCGGGGGAGGCAACGGGGGGGGTAATCTTGCGACGAACGAGGAGTACGACCCCGTGGCGAATACGTGGGCGACGAAGACCGCCATGACCACGGCAAGAGAGTCGCCCGCTGCGGCGGCCGTATGCGGCAGGATTTGCGTCCTCGGGGGATTCAACGGGAGCTATCTTGCGACGAACGAGGAGTACGATCCCGTGGCGAATACGTGGGCGACGAAGACGGCCATGACCGTGGCAAGATACTATCACGCGGCGGCGGTGGTGAACGGCAGGATTTACGTCGTCGGGGGAGGCAACCCGGGCGCTCTTGCGACGAACGAAGTCTACGCGCCTCCGATTCCGTAACCTGTAGCATCGTCACACCTGCGCGCTCGTTTCCGAGAGCAGCATGGCCGAAGAGCTTGGGGACGCATAAAAGAGTACTTTCTGCCAGCACGGTGAAATGCTGGGGATCGAACAGTAATGGCCAACTCGGCGACGGAACGACCGTCAACCGCCTCACGCCCATCCAGGTGCAGAATCTTCCCTGAGAAGTCCGCACGGCACCGCCGCTCTCAAATACGCTGTTATTTCGGTTCAGGCGCTGCTCCGGACCCGACCTGCCGAATAGATAGGTAAACGGAAGTCTCGCTCGCCGACGAAACGTTCTCCTTAGGGGATCCAGCTCCCCGGCGCTCTCCTGGCACACGCTGGGTGAGGGAGCGATGAGCGAAGGACCGGTGTGCGGCCTCACAGCCTTTGTCCCAGTTGGCTCTTGAAAAAGGGTAACAGTTTCGGTCCCTCGATTTTGAGAAGCCCGCGGTTGATGAGGGCACAGGT
>JACPAV010000058.1 GCA_016180645.1 Nitrospirota bacterium
AAGACTCGAAAGACATTTCTCTCTCCGGCGTTCACGTGCAACATTCGACGTTCCATCAGCCCCCGCCATGCCATGCGATTAACACACACACACACACAGGGAATGTCAAGCACCCGCCGGAATGTAATCAAATGGGCATGGGGTCATGTGGTCAATTGAAGGAAACCAGCGCCCCGATCATGGACCGCGAATCAAGGTCGCAAGAAACTGCACCTTCCTGGAGCAAGCACACTTTCGTGAGTTGTAAGTGCGTCTACCAGAATGCGTAGGGGAGGGTCTTCAGACCCTCCCGACAAGAGGGAGCATCTGAAGATGCTCCCCTACGAATCGGCATTCTTGCCGGGAGGGTCTGAAGACCCTCCCCTACTTTCGTGAGTCGCCAGTCGTGAGTCGTGAGTCGAAACCCCAAGCAGGAATGTGATCATGTCATCATGTGCCCAAGGGAAGGAACTCAGCACGCAGATGCCCGTGGCGGATCCGCCAATCGATCATTTGCAAGGGGCGCTGTTGTGAGATAGATGGAACGCATGAAAGAAACAGCCGGCGGCAAATGGGCGCTTGTGTTGGGCGCATCCAGCGGGTTCGGGGCGGCGTGCTCCGTGGCGCTCGCGAAAGGCGGATTCAACATCTTCGGAGTCCACTTGGACAGAAAATCCACCATGGACCAGGTTGAGAAGGTCATCGAATCGGTGAAGTCCACGGGGCGTGAGGTTGTTTTTTTCAACAAGAACGCCGCCGACGAAGAAGCGCGAAACGCGGTTCTCGATGAAATGCACAAGGCTCTGAATGGAGAGCCCGGCGTGGCCGTTCTTCTCCATTCCCTCGCCTTCGGAACGCTCCGCCCTTACCTCGCGGAAAAGACCGCGGATTCCGTATCCAAGGCCCAATTGGAAATGACGATGGACGTGATGGCGAACAGCCTCGTCTACTGGGCGCAGGGCCTTTTCAATCGCCGGCTCCTGGCCCGAGGCGGCCGCATATTCGCCATGACGAGCGCAGGCGACGAACGCGTGTGGGCCACCTACGGGCCGGTCTCAGCAGCCAAGGCCGCCCTGGAAGCCCACATCCGGCAGCTCTCGGTCGAACTCGCGCCGCATGGAGTGACGGCCAACGCCATTCGCGCGGGCGTAACGGACACCCCGGCCCTTCGCAAGATTCCCGGCAACGACCGGATGATCGAAATGGCCCGTTCGAAGAATCCCTACCGGCGACTCACCACAACCGAAGACGTTGCCGGCGCGATCGTGAACCTGTGCTCGGAAGGCTGCGGCTGGATCACGGGTAACGTGATCAACGTGGATGGCGGAGAGTTTATTGTCGACTGAACAGCCGTCAGCGATCAGCGATCAGCCGCCGGATGGGGATGGCTTCGCTTCGCCCGCAATAACCGGCGGGGTGTCATCGCGAGGCTCCGCCAGCCGGCGGAGACGAGGCAATCTCACTTGCTGACCGCTGATAGCTGGAAGCTTTTTTAGCTCGACTTTTGCCATTTTTTGAGAGGTTTATGTTGGTCATTATGCGTAGGGGAGGGTCTTCAGACCCTCCCGACAAGAGGGAGCATCTGAAAATGCTCCCCTCCGAATCTGCATTCTGTTAGAGGCTCTTATTTCTTCCCCGCTTCCTTCCGCTTCAGCGTAAACCCGGTCTTCTCTCCTGCCGAGGACTTCGCGCCCGTCAACGGTAGATCCACGACCCTCTCTTCGTCGGCCACAACCACCTTTTCGCGCGCAATCTCGACCACTCGCCTGCCGTGGATCAGGTCGCCCGGTCGCACCACCTGCCCTTCCACCACGGCCATCGAACGGCTCGGATCGCGCGCGTTGAAGAAGATCGCCGAGACCACGTCCGGCAGTCCCGGCTGCGTTCGCGGTCCCGTCTCGTGTTCCGAAAACGGATCCCTTCCCCAAGGGAGCACCGGCATGGGATTCAAGCGCACATGCGAATCGACATCCGAAAGAGGAGCGGCGAGCGCCAAAGGCGCCGTGAATCGTGAACCGTGAACCGTGAATAGAAAGACGAAAAGCGCCGGGATTCCGGACCGCCAGGAACCAGGAACCAGATACCTCCACTTCACTTCAGCATCTTCCCCTTTGCCGTCATGCTGATCGAGAGATCCGGCTCACCCGGCTTGGAAGCGACCATTTGCAGGCCCTGGATTTCGAGCACGATCGGCAACGTTTCCACGCGTTCGATGAACTGGCCAAACTCCTTGTACGTGCAGAGAACGTTGAGCTGGAACGGAATCTCCACACTGTCGCTCAATTCCCGCGGCTGCGACGGCCTGAACTCCACAAAATTGACCGGCCCCCGCACGTCATCCCGCGTCATGACCTCCATGAGCTGCGAGAGCCGCATTTCCTTGGGGAGTTTCTGCCGCGACATCTCCACCTGCGCGCGAAGCTCCTCCAGTTGCTTCCGCGCCTGCGCCACCACCTCTTCGGAGGCCGCGCCGCCCCTGGCGAGGATTTCCATCTGGGCCGCCTGCGATCGCAGACTCGTCAGATCTCCGTCCATCGCGATGATCGCCGCGCTCCTCACGCGATATAGACGCTCGTAAAATGCATACGTGCCCATCCCCAGGATGGCCAGAAGCATCGCCCACTGCCGGTATTTCTCGAGCTTCTCCCGCACTCCCGAGCTCTATCGTTTCAGGTCCGCCGTAATCTCGAATTCCTGGAGCGACTCCCCGGCGCCCGCCGACTCCCGGCTGAAATTCAGAAAGATGTTCTTGAAAAACCGGGATCGCTCCAAGGCCAGAATAAGTCCCGCCACGGCGTGGTTGTAGCGGGCCCTTCCCGTCATCACGAAGGAGTGAATCGATTCCGTTGCCTCCTTGCCCGATTTGAGTTCGGTCAGCCAGAGCCCGTCGGGCGCGATGAAGCTGAGTTCCCGGAGAACATCGGAAAAGTAGAATCGCTCGTCCTGGAAACTGCGGACCCGTTGGAGCTGGCCGTTCAGAGCCTCGGTCTCCCGGTTGATCGCCGCCATCGTGTCTGTGTACTCCTTGAACTTGCTGCTCCGGCTCGACAGGGAGCCGATCCGCACCTGGAGGTCCGCTTTCTCATGCTTGAGCCGACGGTACGAGCGATCCTGGAAGAAGAAGGCCAGCGCCAGGATCAGCGCGAAGGTTCCGAAGACCGCCGCAAAAACGAAGTTAAACGGGACCTCAGGCGCTTTGAGTAGCTCCCGAGGGAGGAGGTTGATTCGATCCCGCACTCTTTGATTCCCCTTGTCGCTTGCCCCAGCGCCACGGCGAACACCGGGGACAATTTCTTGAACGCGTTGATTTCCTCGGCCGTTCCCGCCAACGTCGCCGTCTGCAACGGGTTCATGACCGTGCAATCCAGCCCGAGAAATTCTCCGACCGAGGTGGAGAGACCGGGCAGCAGGGACAACCCTCCGGACAAATACACGGCTTCAATTTCGTCTTCCCGGAATTGCATGCGGAAGTAGTCGAGCGTTCGATGGAATTCCGCGCACGCTTCGTCGATCTCCGACCGCAGCGCCTCCGCCACTCCCTCGGGCGGCGGATCGCCTTCCTGCCGGGCCGCGGCTTCCGGCGCCAGGCCGACCCTTCGAACCAGGTCCTCCGCCGCCGCGACCTCGAGAGTAAACGCCCGGCCCACCGCTTGGGTGAGATTGGACAGACCGAAGGGAAGACCCCGGGCAAAAACCAGCTTCGGCCCTTTCGCCACGGATACCGTGGTGTTGGATCCGCCGAGATCGATCAGCGCGTAGTTCTTCCTCGCCTTGAAGGCGCCCAGGGACCGCCAACATGCGGCCAGTGCCGTCGGCACCGTGTCCACCGCCATGGGCACCAGGTCCGCCGCCTGGAGCATTTTGACGTGGTCGTCCACCGCGCGCCGTTCCACCGCGAAGACGACCATCTTCAGCATGCTTCTCTCCCGCAGTTCGCCGTCCGTCACGAGGTAGTCGAACACAATGTCATCCGTCTGCATCGCCACCTGTTTCTTCAGTTCGAAGCGAACCCCCTCGCGCAACTCCGGTTCCGGCATCCAAGGAAGGGTGAGGTACGTCACCGTGAGCGAAGGATCCGAGACCACCGAGGATACCGGCGACTTCTGGAGCTGCCGCGCCTTGATCAACTCCTTCAGGAACCCGGTCAAGGTTTCCATATTGACGACGGATTCTCCCTCCGGGGCCGCGGGTGCCTTGGCATAGACAAGCTCCTCCACGTGAAGTCCGGTCTTGGTTTCCGCGAGTCGAACCATCTTGAGGTGCGAGCTGCCCAGATCTACACCCAGAAGCCGACCTTTGCCGCGAAGGCGGTCAAGGATGGACCCACCGATCACGTATCGATTCCTCCCCGCGGCCCGAAACAGGCGGCGCGCGTCACCTTGACACTTCCGTTCGCCGACCTGGAGCGCAGCGGAATGGGCGACGCGTGCGCCGAACGGGGTTACCCGCCCAGCCGGATCCTTCGGTTAAGGCCCTTGAGAATTTCCGGATCGAGGTTTTCCGCGAGGTCCTTGTATTGAGCGTAGTGCCGGCCGGCTTCCTGCCAGTTTCCTTCCCTCTCCAGCATGATGGCCAGGTTGAGATGGGCGTCCGCGTAGCGCGAATTGGCCGCGATGGCCTGATTGAAGAGGGCTTTGGCCTGCTCACTCTGCCCCATCTGCATCCACACCACCGCCAGGTTGTTCATGCACTCTACGCAGCCGGGATCGATCTCGATGGCCCGCTTGTAGTGGGTTTGCGCGTCAGACAGCCGCCCAAGCATCTTGAGCGTCAGGCCCACGTTGCTGTTGTACTCCCCCGATGTGGGATCACGCTTCAGGGCCTCCAGGAACTTGTCCCGGGCGCCCTCATAGTCCGCCTTCGCGAAAAGCGCCTTGCCCTCGTCGTTATACATTCCGGCCACCTTCACCTGCACCGGATCGGCATGGAAAGCCTGCGACCCACCCGCCCCCGGCGTCTCGCCTCTTTCCGGCTGCACGTCCTGGAGGTTCTTGGGCATCGGCACACCCAGCTTCTCGGGTGTGTCTCCAATGCCGGGCGCCAATTCGTATTTCGGCGTCTTCACGACGCCGATCTTGATCATCAACTCGGTGAACGCATCGCCTCGGATGAACCATGCGAGCAGCCCCGTGATCACAATGGCGATCAGGAGAACCACCACCCGGACGTTGATCTGGCCCCGGCGGCGCCCATCCGCCTGCGGAGGCGGCCCTCCGCGCGCAGCTTGGCGCGACATCGCCAAGGACGGAGGATTCTCCGCCGCCTGGCGATCAATTTTCTTGAGCGATCTGTGGATAATGCTCATTGCGCCCTCCTTCCTAGAGACTGGGGACCTCTTCCCCGAGCTCTTTGGCGATCAGCATGCGGACGACGACGTCGGGACCCCCATGGTCCGGCAACGCATGTTGCCGCTGGAACTCGCGAAGAGCCTGATCGGTCAGCGTACCGTAGTATCCCGTGATCACTCCACGGTAGTAGCCGAGGTCGACCAAGTCCTTTTGAAGGCGAGCCACCCAGGGACCGCTGGTGTCCTTCTTGAAGTCCTGCCCCTCATAATAATCCCTCCACAGATAGATCATCACATCCTGTGATGTTTGCACCAAAGAATTTTCATCCACGAGCCGTTCTCCATAGACCGGGTCCAACACCCTGAATCCATTATCCTCGACGGAGCGCAACAAGGCAAGACGGTCTCCCGCCACCCCGTCGGCCTTCAAGTTCATGAGGCAGGGGTACCCGATCTTCCTGGCGATGTCGGCGGAGAACGGAAGCTCCAGGTAGCTGAGACCGGCGGCCTGCACCGGCTCGAGCTGGGCGAGGCCCTGTACGTCCACGCGGTCCAACGCCTCGACCATGGGAGGAGTCAACGCCACACCCCACAGGCGGAGATACTCGGACATGATTCGGCCGGACGAGAGGGTCACCCGTTCCGATTTCGCGAAGGCGGAGGGCGTGGCCGACCACCCGGCTCTCTCGGCAGACTTGGGTGTGGCCGCGGCATCCGCCGATGGGGTCGCTCCCGCGGCCTCCGACCGGTCCGGATCGGCGGAACCTTCCGGAGCCGATGCCGTCTCGATGGTTGCACCCAGGAGCTGACTGGTCAGTGACCTCAGATCCACTTTTTCGAAGAAGCCGCCCGCCATGAACCCGGCGGCCAGGAAAGCCGTTCCTGCCGCGCCCACCCCGGCGTATCGCAGTCCCTTCCGGGCCGCTTTCTTGGCATGGATCGTCCAGGACGCCCGACGCGGCCTGGGGAGATGAATCTTCTGCTCCGGCTGATCGCCTTCGAGGTCCCGCATCGCATCCTCCACGATGCCGCGATCGATGATGAAACTCTCGCGGGAGTAGGCCGCCAAAAGCACCCGCTCGCAGAGCAGATTGATTCGCCGCGGATAGCCTTCCGTGTACGTGAAAATCAAGTCGAGCGCCGGCTCAAAGAATTCGATTTCACCCTGCGAGCCGGCCTTTTTCAGCCGGAAGTAGATGTACTCGCGGGTTTCGTTCCGATCGAGCGGAAGAAGGTGGAATTTCACGGTGAGCCGCTGGTTGAGCGGTCGCAGCACCGGTTCCTGCAATCGATCCCGGAGTTCGGGCTGGCCGACCAGGATGATTTGAAGAAGTTTCTTCTTTTCGGTTTCGAGGTTGGAGAGCAGCCGAACCATTTCAAGCGAATCGTTGGAGAGATGTTGGCCCTCGTCGATGATGACCACGGCGTTGCCGTCCGCCCGGCTGCGTTCGAGGAGAAATTGATTGAGCGCTTCGATTTCTTCCGAGGCCGAAGCAGCCGAGCCGTAGGGAACCTCGAAATCTTTCATGATCGCGCGAAGAAGTTGGCGTTGGTCGGAAAATAGCGGATTCAGAACAAGGGCCGTCGAGGTATTGTCCGGGAGTTGATCGAGCAGACGGCGGCAAAGGGTGGTTTTTCCTGTTCCAACGTCGCCCGTAATCAGCAGAAATCCCCTTCGGTAGCGAACGCCATAGACGAGATGATCCAGTGCGGCCTGATGCTTCGCCGAAAGGTAGAAGAAGGCAGGGTCCGGGGTCGTCCCGAAAGGCCCCTCCTTCAGGCGGAAGAAGTGTTCGTACACTATTTTCCTCAGAGTTCATTTTCCCACAAACAACTTCAATTGTCAACAACTAACTTCACATGGCAAGTTCGGGGGTGGTGGCGTCACAATCGTCAATTGGTTGGGGGTGGGTACTGCTTGAAACTATTAGTCGATACCAGGGAAATCGTGAATGGCAGCACGCTGGAGCGAATTTCCTGCACTTTTCGGTATCCGGAAGAATCCCCGTCGCGTCACGACTCACGACTCACGACTCACGACTCACGACTCACGACTCACGACTCACGACTCACGACTCACGACTCACGACTCACGACTCACGACTCACGACTAGGACTTGAACCTGTGACCTCCGCCGTGTGAAAGCGGCGCTCTACCAACTAAGCTAACCACCCGCGCAAGTCGTTACGCCAACTTACACGATGCGGCTGAAAATGCAATTGCACCCTTGTGCCTACATTGTGCTCATGACCAGCGGAAATCATGACTCATGGTCACCCCCCCTCTACCCGGCCTCAGACGCGGACTCTTGGTGTCCTTCCTCGCTCTGGCCTTGCCAATAGGCGTTGAGCACTCCCCCGGCGCGTTTCAGATTCCACGGGGACAGGTGCGCGTAGCGGAGCGTCATCTTGATCTCCTTGTGGCCGAGCAGTTCCTTGATCGTGAGAATGTCCACCCCGTTGATGGCCAGCCAAGAGGCGTAGGTGTGCCTCAAATCGTGAAAGCGGAAACCTTCGATCCCCGCCCGCTTCATGGCCGCGTGAAAACCCTTCTTGAAATCCAGGTACTCTTTCCCGCTCTTGTTGAAGAACACCAACCCGGCCTTGATATGGTGGGGAAGGCTTGAAAGACACTCCTTCACTTCGTTCGTCATCGGCACAACCCGCACCGTTCCATTCTTCGTCCCGATAATCTTGATTGCTCGGTTGGTGGAATCCACCTGCTCCCACGTCATCGACAGGAGTTCCCCACGCCTTGCGCCCGTGTGCATCGCGGTGAGGACAACGGCGTACAGATGGGGGGAGCTACTGGCGCGGCACTCCGCAAGCAACGTTTTCCCTTTCTCCAAGGTGAGGTATCTCAGCCGACCGGGGGGACGCTTCAACGGCTTCACCTTGTGGGCGACACTCGATTCAAGTTCTCCCCACTCCACGGCTTTGGTGAACAGGTGCTTGAGGGTGGTGAGTTCCCGATTCACCGTATCCGGCGCTTTCCCCGCGTCCAGACGGGCGGATTCTTTCCCGTGCGACATGAGGCTCCGCAACGTCTTCACCGCCTCAAGCCCGGCCTCCGAAAGCTGGGCCATCGTCCGGTCCAGGATGTCCCGCTTGAGTCGGTCCAGTTCGGCCTTGAATGCCGGATCGTCCAGGCGGCGGTAAGCGGTCGCCCGGCTCACTCCTGTGGCTTTTGCGCACTCGTCCACGCTCTTCCCGGCGGCTAGGGCCGCAAGCAGGGCCGCATCCTCGTTTTTCGTCTCACTACGGCTCATGGCGTCTCACCGACCGGGAACCCCTCCGGCTCATGCCCGTAGTCCTGCCACCGATGGACGATCCGCTTGAACCCGGCCGGGCAAGGGAAGACCGCGAGAAGGGCGATTTCCGCACGGCTGGGGCGTCGGTTCGCCTTCACTTGAACGAACAGCCCCCCGGACTCGTTCACCGCCACCACGTCCGCCGGGCCAGGAGATCCCGCCGACCGGATGCACCGGAACCCCTGCCGCTCAAGGTAGCGGATCGTCCGGTATTCAAGGCGCCCGTCCTCCGCAGTAGCCTCGCTACGGAGGGTGGATCGGCCTTTCGCGTAGCTCACGGGTTGTACTGCGTCATGACAGATGGTAGCGTCCAGTCATGCGGTGGGATCACGGACGCCGCTCCCGAATTGCCGGTATTCTTGAGAAGGTCGGCATCACGGCGTTGATTGCCGGGGTCGGTGATGTGGTCGTTACCCGGCAAGTGTCACCGGCCCTCGATGCCGTAAGCATCATCCTAGGGTTGATTGCCCTGACCGTTTCGGTTATCATTTCCTTTGATGAGTAGCGCCACCGCCGTTTTCATCTTGTTTCTCGCGGGAGTCCTTGGCCTTTCCATTTGGGGCCTCACCTCGCTTCGCCATCATTCGCGCAAGGCTCAATAGCCTTTCCCACTCACTTCATCTCCGGCGAGAGAAATCCCTTCTTGAACATCGATCCGCAGAATTGCAGCAACGTCCCGCGCCGTCAACAGTGCTTCCCTGTCATTCATGGCGCCATTGTGAAACAACTCGAACGGTTCTGGAATGAGCAATTCAGATCTGAAACCGGGGCGAACTACTCAAGTGGGGGTTCACCCAATCAAGAAGTCAGGCCAAGTGGTTCAGGCTCTTTTCTGCTTCCCCCTGCCCCTCCTTGCAAAGAAGGGGGTATCTTCTGCACTGCCCCTCCGATTCGTCTCAACCGCCACAGTCACCGCGGCCTGTTTCCAGTGCTGAATCTCGCCTTGCCTATTTCGGACTGACGGGCAGAGTCGCCGGCTTGCCCGCCGCCGTTCCGTTCGGGGATCGGTAGCCGCGGGTATCATGCACGCGTCCAGACCCCCGCTCATCCCCGATGGGTCCGCCTACCAGATGGCTTGGACCAAACCGCTGCTGAGAATTCGCCGGTCTTTTGTCAGGAGCGTTGCGGCTTCCACCAGCGCGGTCGCCACAATCAGCCGATCGCATGGATCGCCGGGAAACGAATCGGGCAATTGGGCTGCCTGAACGGCGACGATCGGCGTGATGGGCAACAGCTCAGCACCTGGGACCGCCAGGGCCTCTCTCATCCAATCCAGCGGACCGCGATCGATCGAAATGCGTCGCCGCGCAACCAACCTTGCGAACTCCCAGCAACTGATGGCAGGCACGCCCACATGACGGGCGGAGCGCAAGGTTGCGGCTGCCCGTCGACTCAGCCGATCCGGGTTGCTCGTCCACCAGATCCAGGCGTGCGTATCGAGAACGATCAGTCTTCCGTTCCCCACTTCTCGCCGAGCGGTTCGACAATGTCACCCAGGTACCTCACGCTGCCCCGGAGAGTACCCTTCGATGGCGGCTCCACCGACACGATCTTCGCGACGGGCCGTCCTCTCTTGGTCACCACCATCGGCTCACCCGTCCGCGACACCCGGTCCAACACGCCGAGGCACTCGGACTTGAACCGCCCGGCGGCCATGACCTTGACCCTGGCATTCATGGTCATAATAATATGACTATATAGGTCCCATGTCAAGGCCATATTCTCGCATGTTGGGTGACAGATCCACTACCCGGTTCTGTCTGAAAACGTATCTCCGCGGTAGCCGCAGGCTTCAGCCTGCGTCCAAAGACGCACCCCTAAAGGGTGCGACTACCAAGGGATCGCCCGGCAATCATGGGGTTTCCAAACGGGGCCTGGGACCCCTTGCAGCATACCCCTACCGATCACGCCCTCCGCAGTCCGAGTCCCGCCTTCCGCTTGCCCGCCGCTGAGGCCGGTCGTATGATTCGCGCGGTGGAGCGGAAAATCTCTCTCGCTTTGGCAATCGCGGGATTCGCCTTGTCCCTCGTTGGTCTCACGCTACCGAGCTCTTGCGCTGGTTTCCTAGGCACCCCTGCTGAGGACCAAATTGCGCCCGACGCGCCGACCGACTTCTCCGTTCAGTATAATCAGAATGAAAGGGAGGCACTTACGCTTCGGTGGAAAGACAATTCGGATATCGAAACCCACTACGTGATCGGGGTGTCCACTGAAGTCGAAGGCCTCGCGTTCAATTTTGAGCGCTCACTGCCACCCGATTCCCAGGAGTATTCAATGAGCCCTCGCAAACCTGTGCGTTTCCGGGTCGCCGCCTCCAACGGGGAGGTGCGATCGGAATACCTCCTGGGGTGTCTCTCCTACGAGGACATGGACGGTGACGGCTGGGGTACGCAACTGGCGGCTAATGTGGGGCCGTGCCCAAGCGCAATTTCATTCCTCAAACCCGGGGATTGCAACGACAAGGATTCGAACATTTCTCCCGGCAACAAGACGGGGAATGGCACGGACTGCACCCTTCCGATCGTGGCCGTACTTCCCTATGCCAAGGCGGGCCTGTCGTGCGCAGGGGGGAGCAAGGGAATGATCTATTGTTTCGGCGGTATGGGCTCGGCCGGCATACCCTCTAGTGAGATCCTGGAATTCGATCCGGATTCCAAGCGAGTGAACGTGCGCCCTGCACGACTTCCATCTGGTCGTTCAGGCCTCTCCTGCGTCAGCGCCGTAGATCGTCTGATATATTGCTTTGGTGGCGATCCAGAAACCGCTGACATCATCCAATACGATCCCTCCACCGACACGGCCGATCGGCTGTCCGCCTCCCTGCCCTCGAAGCGAGCCTATCTTTCCTGCGCCTCTTCCGCGAACGGAAACGTCTACTGCTTCGGGGGAGATGGTTCCGACCCTCAGGTTGTGGAGTTCGACCCCCGGAAGAGCACCGTGGAGCCCAAACTGTCTCAGATGCCGTCCAAGATCACCGGCCAAGCCTGCTCGCCGGGAGACGGGAACAAGATCTACTGTTTCGGGGGTGATAGCCTGTCCGAGCCCCAGCCCCACTTCCTCGATTGGATTCGGGAGTACAACCCGGATAGGAACGAAGTGAAGATGAAATCAGCCCGGCTGCCGGACAGGTGGTTTAGCGGATCGTGCGCGGGGGCAGGCGTGGGAATCATCTACTGCCTTGGGGGCGTGTTGAGTGGGCCGAATAACGTTCAATTTATCAAGTACGATGCGAATACCGATTCGGTTTGGTCAAGATTCTCTCCCATAACATCGCCCCGAAGCTCGCTTTCGTGCTCACCTTCTGTCAGCGGCAAGATCTACTGCTTCGGGGGCCTAGTCCCGGGCAAGGACGGATACGTGCAGACTGACGAGATCGTGGAGTTCGATCCGAAGAGATTTCCGCTGGCTCCGGAGAGGCAGGTGAGCGTGACGGCTCCCATGATATTCTCCGGCGAATCTCCGCTTCGAATCGGCGACGGAACACCCCCGCTCCCGGAGGCGCCGGCCTTCGGCTGCTCCGCCCTGCCGTTCAAGCCGCGCGGCGATTGAAGCAGGATTTCTACTCGGCGGGCATCAGGGACACAAGCTGATCGCTGATCCGCCTGAGGCGGACTGATCGCTGAAAGCTTTTCTCAGTGGTACCAGATCATCACGCCCATGGTGTAACGGACGTCATCCTCGCCGCCGTCGGGATCGGGAATGGCGGAGAACTGGGGCACGGCGGCATCCACATGCGGGATGAGCGTCCGCCAACCGATCCTCCTCGATCCGTTCTGCAAAAGCGGCGCGGCAGCCTTCTCTTTTGAAGGCTGCGAAGGAGTTTCGTCCCACTTCATGCGCGAGGTCACGAAGATCCCCGTGCCCAGCCCGATCAGACTCCCGATCGGCGCGCTCAAAAAGAACACGTCTCCTTCCCGGCTCAGGGGCAGCCCCATCGCGCTCCCCACGCCCAATCCCGTGAGACCAAACAGGTTGATCCATCCCATCCGGCGCGGCGGAATCTTCAGTTTCAGCAGCGAATAGGTCGTTGTGATCTGGCCGACGTTGCTCGCGATCACCGCCGCGGTCGTCGTGTTCTTCGGACTCCCCGCCGCGGCCTGCGCGAACATCGAGCCGACGAATCCGCCCCAGATGCCGCCGGTGTACGCCACGGCCGCCGTTCCGCTCCCCACTTCGAGATCGTAGGTGATGATCATCGAGGTTCCCATGCCGAGCGACGCCCCGAGGATCGCGGCCCCCAGTGTTCCGCGCGGCGACTGGTCGCCGAACTGTGCGAGCGCCACGCCCTGCCCGAATCCGTAGAGCGTGCCGAAGGTGGTGAACAGCTTGGCGCCCGGTGTGTACCGGATCTGTGGCGCCGCCCGCGAGCCCAGCGCCATCGCGCTGAAGCCCATCGAGTACATCGAGATCACCACGTTCCGGCCGTTCCAATCCTCTGCCGTTAATCCAATTCCCAAGCCCGAAGCCGATCCCACGAGCCCGGCGAGCGTCACAAAGCCCGATGTGCCCGCCGCGGGTTCCCAAAGCGCAAAGCTCAGCGTAGTGACACCGAGTCCCAGTGGCAGACCCAACATGGCGCCTCCCAGGACCTGTTGGCTCGAAACATGCTTCGTAGTTCCCTCAAGGACCCACGGAAATACGGTGCCGTATCCGAGGCCGAAGAGCCCGCCCATGCGCAAGGCCTCAGCCTGCGCGGGCTTCGGCGTAATTCGCGGAAGGAGACTCGCTCCGGCGGCGCCCATGACCGCCCCGCCCGACAGCATGAGCGCCGTATTCTTACGATATGAATTTTCGGCAAGAAATCCCGTGCCCGCGCCGGCCATCGAGCCGAGAAGCTCTCCGGAGAAGAATCCGGTGTAGGCGCGGGGGTTGACTCCACTTCCCGCCAAGGCCATCCCCGTAGCCAGCCCCACCGGCCCGCCGATCATGAGGCCGCCCGTGACGCGTTTCTGACTGATGTCCTCGAACTTCCTCGCCGCGAAGGTGGGCGACCACCCGCCGTACCACAGCCCGGCCATCGTTGAATACGCGATCAAGGGCGGGTAGGAAGCGCCGGCCGGCCCGGTTGGACCCGGAGGCCCGCCAGCCAGGAGCAGTCCCGCGATTCCGCTCGCCATTCCCGTTCCCAGCATGAGTGAGGTGGTGGCCCGGCGCGGAGCCAACGCCACGAATCCGATTCCGGTACCCACCGTCGCTCCCCACACCTGCCCGCCATAGAAACCGCCGAGCGACCGACCCGTCATGTCGTAGCGATTCGCGGCCCAGATGGATGACGTGAGGCCGAGCGGAACTCCTATCATGGTGCCCCCGACAATGCGCCTCTGCGGAATGTCGTTCAGATTCGCGCGCAGCAGCGTCGGCAGCCACGATCCATACCACGCTCCCGCGGCCGACCCGAGCCACAGGGAGGCTTTTTCCCCCGGCCCCCGAAGCGGCGAAGGTTCCACCATCTGCCGAACAAAGCCGTACCCGCCGATCGATCCCAGCGTCCCGCCCGCGAGCATGAAGGACGTGCGAGTCCTCGGTCCCTTCTCCGCCAGGAATACCGTTCCGGTTCCGGCCATGGAGCCGAAAACCTGCCCCAGAAAAAGACCCGAAGGCATGCGTGGCGGAATGTCCACGCGGTTGGCCACCCAAGTCGAAGTCGTCAGAGCCACGGGGACGCCGATCAACGCGCCGCCCGTGATTCTCCGTCGCGGCACATCCCGCGGATCGCGCTCGGTGAGAGTCGGCAGCCAGAAGCCGTACCACGCTCCGGCGAGTGTGGAGAGGTAGATGGAAGGCATACCCTGTCGCGGGGAAAGCACGAAGGGATCTCGCAGGTATTTTCCGTAGAAGTATCCGACCGACTGGCCGAAGGCCGTTCCGCCGAGCATCAGGGCGCGTGAGGTGCGCGGCGCGGCAAGTGAAGTCAGCCCCAGACCTAATCCAAGGGAGGTCCCACTCAGACCGCCGAGAAAAAGAGAGGGGATCGTCCGCGCCGAAAGGTCGGTGTGGTTCGTGATCCACATGGAGGACGCCATCGCCGTCGGAACGGCCATCATCATGCCGCCCGCAATATGGCGCTGTTCCACATCCGGCAGTCTTGCCTGCCCAAACGTGGGAAGCCATGCGCCATACCAAGCCGCGGAACCCGAATTCAGGAGCAGGAAACCGATCTCGCGCCCGCCGCGGAGCGGATTCGGTTCCACCAGCCGCGTGGCGAAGAAGTAGCCGCCTACTGAACCGGCCAGACCGCCGGAAGCCATCGTGTAGTACGAGCGATCGATCTGATCCCGGATGGCATCGCGTTTCGCTTCGGTGAGCTTGGGCGTGGTGCGCCCTGTTGAGAGCAGCCCCGCGCCCTGCCCCATCGAGGCGCCAAAGACCTGTCCCCAGAACAGGCCGGGAAGAACTCGCGGCCGGATGTCGTGACGATTGGCCACCGCCAGCGCCCCCACGAGTCCGACCGTGCTCCCCATCATCCCCGCGCCGGCCACGCGGTTGTACGACACGCGGTCGCGAGGTTGCGCCGTCCGGAGCCCCTTCCTCAATTCCGGCACCCTGAAATACCGTCCGGTCCACGCGCCGTACCAGGCTCCATTGATCGAACCGTAGGCGAGAAAGAGGTCCTCGCGCCAGCCGCGGACAGGTGATGGCGGGGCCATGGCTCGGATGAAGCCGTACCCACCAGCCATGCCGAGGGCACCGCCGCCCAGCATGAGCGCCGTGAAAGGGCGACGATTCTCCCGCAACGCGAGTCCCATCCCTGTCCCAAACCACAGGCCGAGCGCCTCGCCCATGAACAGGCCGTGATTCACGCGGGGCACAAGTTCCAAGTGGTGGATGGTGAAGAAGGAGAGGCCCAGCGCGGCGGGCGTGCCGGCCATTATTCCGCCGACGGACCGACGATCCCCATGTCGGCGTTTGGGCAACAATGTGGGAACCCAGCCTCCGTACCACGCGCCGCTTGTCGTGGTGAGCCATGCAAAGCTTTTTTCGCGCAGCGTCAGATTCCAGAGATAGCGCTGACTCATCTCGTAACCCGTCAGCATTCCGGCGGCGCCGCCGCCCAGCATGAGGAGGGTGTGGGGTTCACGATCGGTCATGAACAGTCGCCCCACTCCGCTCCCAAAAGAAAATCCCAGCGCTTCTCCGAGAAACATGCCGTGATTGGATCGGAGCGGCAGGTCGAAACGATTTACCGCAATCAGCGATGCACCCAGTGTTGCCGGGACCGCGGTCATCATACCCCCGACGATCCGCCGCTCGGTGGATTTGCGTGCATGTAGCGCGGATGGAAGCCAGGCCCCGTACCACGCGCCACTGGCCGTCGCGAGAGAAACGAACGCTTCTTCGCGGGTGGAGTAGGTCCACCGGAGGTTTTGGCTCATCCGGTAGCCCGTTGCGGCTCCGAGGGCGCTGCCGGACATCATGAGAAGCGAGAGCATCGGACGATTCCCTTCATACATCAGCGAGGTGCCTGCTCCTGCCACGCCGCCCAAGATTTCCCCGAAATAGAGACCCTGCGTTCCGCCGGTCGGGACCTCGATCGCATTGCCCACGGAGATCGTCGTCGCGACCAAGACCGGGAATCCCATCATCACGCCGCCGAGGGCTCGCTGCCGGCTCGAGGGTTCGTCCGGCTCCTGCGCAGGTCCGGAGAGGTCCACCGTGGTCCCTCCTCCCACGGGCGGTGGCGTTGGAGGTTTGCCGCCGGTCGGCGGGGGCTGCGGGGTAGGCGTTGGAGGCGCGACGGGTCCTGGAATTCGTCCCGGCCTCCCACCGATGGCCAGCGGCGCGAGCGCGCCGTAGTACGCGGCCGACGCAAAAACCCACGACTTGAATCCCGGCTGCTTGCGGGTGGCAGGGAAAATGCGGGCGTAGTTCGCCCCCACCAGGAGGCCCGCGGCTGAGAACGATTCCATTAACGTAACGGAGGCCCGGTCGAAGTCCCCGAAAAGCATCCAGCCGAGACCCGTGCCGAACTGCGCGCCGAGTCCCGTCCATGCGGCCGTCCGCAGCGACGTTGTCGGCGCATCGGCCATGTATTGATTCGTGATGAGTCCCGAAAAGTAGCCCGTGGACGCCCCCACCATGGCAGCACCCACGCGGGAAGTTTTCGCCGGTCCGGCTTTGAATATCTCCGGCGCCCACGCGCCGGCCCACAAACCGTAGCCGGTACCCAGGAAAACATGGGACACGTTGGCGGAGCTGACGCTCACGCGGCTCGTCGCCATCGCGGCAGCGGCCAAGCCGGACGCCGATCCCCCCAGCGCAAGCCACGATGCCTTGGCGGCGCGGTCCCCCGGACCCGCCATGACTTCCAGTCCCCATCCGAACATCCCTCCCGAGATCCCGCCGAAATTCACAAACATGGTGTCACCCACGTCCCAATCGAGCCGGTATGCCGAGATCGCGCCCACGGTGATGCCCATGCCCTCCCCCGCAAGATTGTACAGCCTCCGGATGTGCGGCTTCTCCTCCTTTATGCCGTTGGCCGCGAAGTGCGATGCGCCGATCCCCCAAATTGTGGAAGAGGCCCACCAGTAGGCCTTGCCGGTCGGCACGCCCTCGGAGAAGTGCGTGAGCAGATAGGCCGTGCCTCCGCCCACAGTCAGACCGATGGGATACGTCCATCCCGGCGAGACTTCCGATTGCGAGGCCCGCCGCATGAGTTCCATGAACGATGCGCTGTAGATCGCCGCGCTGGAGATGACGAGCCAGCGGCCTCTCATGCGGGGTGCCCCCGGCATTTCGGGCACGGGTGGCACGGCCGGCAAATCCGGGATGACAAGGGCGGACTCCGCCTGTTTCACCGGCGCGGGCGCGACGGATGGAGCGCCGGAATTCCCTGAGGCCACGGGAGGCGCGGGCGGCGGCTGCGTTTTCGGGGGCGCCGGAGCGGCCTTCGTCTCCACCGGCCCTGCCAGAACGCTTGCCGCCTCATCCTGATTGAGCACCGGCCCATTGGGCGTGATCTCAAGAACCCGATCGATTTCATCTCGCAGATCGTCGGGAATTCCCCACCGGATGGAGCTCAGCACTTTCTCCCAACCGGGCGGCGCCCGCTGCGCATAGTGTCGCACCGCACGACTGCGCACTGTCACCCAATATCTGTCGCTCATGATGACCCCTTCCAATTCCAAGTCCACGAGGCCGGTCTGGAACGTGGATATCGATTCGAGGATCTCGGTCAAGATGTCCGTCTTGCGCTCCTTCTCGATCCTCTGTCGGAGGGCGGGAAACGCGACGTCTTCCGGCAATTGCCGGAGGGCGCGAACAACGGCCCTCCTCACATCGGGGACCTTGTCCCCCGACGCCCATTCAAGGGGCTTCGCGAATCGGGCATCGCCGGTGCGACCCAGCCATTCCGCCGCCGCGATGCGTGCCGCGGGATCATCGGGGTTCATGAGCTGGATAAGCGCATCCGCCTCGTCCTTGATCTCCACACAGAGGGCCGTTTGTGGAGAGAGCAGGTTGACAATGAGGAAGGATGCCAGGAACGGCAGCAGGAAGGCCCACAAACGACCGCACCCACAACCACGACGGTCAGTCACGCCGCCATACTAACGGAGTGGCCTCCTCAATACCAACACATTCGCCCTCTGTCAGGCGGCATTCATGTTGTAGTTTAGTCAACATGTCCGCTTTACTGTTGAGTGAAAATGTCCTCCCCTGCGCGTGGCATGGGTGAGGGGGGAGCGGGGGGAGAGGGGGTCCGATTGTTGCGGCGCAGAGTTCGGAGGAGCCGATCCTGACCCGGTTTTTCCGTTTCGAGTAGAATTCGGTG
>JACPAV010000059.1 GCA_016180645.1 Nitrospirota bacterium
CTATGATTGCCAGAGGCCATGAAATGACCTCCCATGGGACCGAAAACTGTAACCCATTTACCCCAGGGGGACCTGGGACATAAGCTCCGGGACAGAACATTGTACACGGGTCGCGAATTTGACCCTCAAACAGGGCTTCAGTATTTCCGAAGGCGCTACTATGATCCAAGTGCAGGGAGATTCTTGCAGAGAGACCCCATCTCGATAGCCAGTTGGCGCGTTCCCGTTCAATTCTCCTTGGAGGCGATGTTCGCAGGGAACCTGACATCACCACTGTTTCGTCTGCTTCGGGCGGGTCTGAACTCATACACGTACGTATTTAACAACCCGCTAAGTCTTACTGATCCATGGGGACTCTTGGGGGGCGAAGGAAATAGACCTCCCGGCGGTGCTCAACCGACATCTGGCGATTTTCCTTGGCCGCAGGTACCACCATCCACTTCACGCGAGCCTCTACCCCCACCCGGGCCGCCGTCACCGGAAGCGGAGGATCCCAACATCCCGCACGATATGGGCATGCCAAGATTGTACTGTCCGGCCCTATGCTTACTGGCGGACATGTCCGCTTTCGCGGGCGGTAGGGCGGCGGCAGGAGGCGCAGGAGGAGCCGCAGCCGGCCTGATATGCACAGTTGTCTCTGAGTCATTGTGCGAACTGATGTGCCCCTAGCGGCATGTGGCGGATTCCCAACGATATTGGTGGCTGGGTACTTCTGGTCGCGGCACTGTTGTTTCTATCGCGTCTGAAATGGAGTGATCTTCGCATGCCCTCTTCGCCTTTGCGGCGCAGAGTTGTGGTTACGATGCTGCTGATGCTATCGCTTCCGGGGCTGGTATTCTTTGCCTACATCGGCTTCAGGATATTCAAGCCTGTGCCTGACGTTGCCGGCAAGTATTCAGACATGTTGGCTGACTTTGTTGCCTTCGCGTTGTTTCTGCTGGCCGGTGTAGCGATAGCGTGGTTTCGGTGGAAGTTGTCTAGACGAAGCGAAGTGCCCCCACACGAATAGAGAAATGAATCGGGTCAGATCGAGCAAGTGGTGACGAAGGTCTTGCCCGGACCTGGTTTTTCCCAAAGGGACCATGGGGTCAGTCGTCATGGCCGGCTGGCCACCCGCGAACGATGAAAATGATCTTGTAGCGGGTTCATCGTGGCCTACAAGATGTTGCGTGTGGAAGAGCATTTTCGACGTAGACATGTATATCTTGACAATCTTATGTTCGACACTTGCGATCGAGCGGCCCGGCCCTTTCCACGTTTGAGTACGCGTATGATAAGGTAGGGAACAGGACGAGCATGAAGACGCTCGACGGCTTGCACCAATACACATACGATCCCCTCTACCGGCTCACCAAGGCCGATTATCCAAATGGCTATCCGTTCAAAGACGAGGAGTTCCAGTACGACCCCGTGGGCAACCGATTGGCCCGCCTGACACCCACGGAACAGGAACGCCTGCACAAGTATGACGCTGCCAACCGCCTCTTGGAAGACGACCAGTTCAAATACGAGTGGGACATGAACGGCAACATGATTTCCAAGACTCCGAAGTGCCCGACCCCTAACCCCTGTGCCCTGACCCCTACTCGATACCGTTACGACGCCGAGAACATGCTCGTTCATGCAGCATGCCGGGGGTCAGGTCTTTCGCTGATGCATTGACAGGCTATTATGCTCGCATGTCTGGGGCGGTGGCGGGATCGGAACGGACCGTGATTGCGCCTCGCCCGCCTGATGCTCGGGTTCGAATCTTGACGAAGCCCTCGAAGTTCATGCCATACAACTTGCCATGGTGGTCAGCGCCCAACTTGGCCAGCCGGTTTGACGAGGAACCGAGGATTGAGGGGCCATTCCGAAGAACGTCAACGCGAACGGCGTTGGCACACGCTCGGTGATGGTCTCGCGGCCGAGATTCCTGATCGACTCCTTGACCTCAACCTGCAAAGTGTTCAGTTCGGGTTTACGAATAACTCGATGTTCTTTGTTGATCGCCGCCGGGGCGGGGTAGGACCTGACCTCAGGCGTGCGGCTTCCGTTCCGATTGGACCCGAAACTTCCAGAGCCCCTTCGCGCGGTCGACCGGAGCGATAACGTTTTCCCTTGCAAGTAGCTGGAGCCAGCCTTCGATGTCCCGCCGGAGGAAGGCGAGATTCACTTTGAAGTGTTTATTCAGGAACCGCTGAATAGCCAGCACCGCGAAGGGTTTCGAGGCGTGGACGAATCGGTGGAACGCCGCCGCCCTCCAGAGTATCTGGACTGCCGATCCACCGTGGACTCCCTTCATGAGAGGGACGCTCTCCTTTCCGATCTTGAATTCCAAGAAATCGCGCCAGCGGAAGTCGAGCGGGTGGGGGCCGTCTTCCATTCGCCAGTGGTCCCGGAGCCGTTGGACCACCTCTTGGATTTTTGGATCCGCCGATCGGCCGGCTTCCTTGAGAAGCGAATCTAACTCAGAGTAGGCCGGGGTCGGCTCGGCGAGCGCCGTGGCCGCGGACGTGCCTTCGACGGCCAGCTGATAGGCGTGCGCCGCAGGCGCGAGCGTGGTCACCGGTCTGGCGGAGGTGGGGGCGAGGGCGTTCTCCGGGAACAGAATCTCCCAGAAAGTGCTACTTTCGCCTGAGAAGGCGTATAGCAGCCGTCCGGGCGCGTGCTTCTGGAGGTATCTCTCTCCGGGACTCAGCGAGAAACCCCAACCTCTCCGGAGCAGGAAGTGCCGTCCTCCGGTCGAGAACCGTTCCCCTCCGTCCAGGATCCAGATGATCTTTGCACCCGCCTTCGCGTAGTCGGTCTCCCGCGCCCGGATCTCCCTCGGATCGATGGGAGAGACCTGGCATTCCACCACGTACGGGTATCCCGATCGCTCGAAGTAGACATCGGCCACTCTCATGATTTTGGGGAAGAAGCGTTCCATCTGCACGGATCGGTTGTCGGGATCCTTGGCGAGGTGTTCGTGGACCGTCTCCTGCATCTGATAGTGGCGCGGAGTCTTGCCGTGATTGACGCAGGTGGAATGGGCCTTGTGTGCAAAGTGGGGGACTCGAACCGTGCCTTTCCGGAGGATCACCAATTCGGAGCACACGGGACATTGGTAGTGATCTCCCCGGCTCGCCGCCCGGGCGGCAGTTCGTTCTCCTTCGTGGATGGCAACCAGCACGCGATGAACCTATCACCCCATCAGGGGGTGTTCAAAGAAGTGCCGGCCGGACGGGGGGAGTAGATTGGTTGTGAAATTCAGTCGCCGGCTCCCGGCACCTGAGATTTTCGAAGGGCCAAGGAGAGACGTGCGATCTTTGGAGTGCCGAGCCCTTGCGCTGCGCTCAAACCTGCTGTGCGGTCGCCCGCGGAAGCGCCGGCTCGCGGGGGAGGCTCTGTCCGTTCGATCGTCCGATCTGTGCACGGGCCAGGTCGGCCAGCGCCGATCCGATCCACGGGAGGACAGCGCGGCTCAAGTCCGAATCGTGTGCGAGTACGTTGTCGCGTATCGTGCGCAAGAGAACAAAAGGATCTTCCGCTGTCGATCCACCCTTCAACATGCAATCCAGCGCCAGCCACAGCTTGGTCCTCGCCCGACTCAGCAGTTTGTCGTCGTCGGCTTGGTCCACCTCCGTGGTCGCCAGGAGCAGAATGATGGAACGGAGACCCTGAACGATTTCACCCACGGGGCATGGCTTTCGGGTCTCAGCCTTCTCACGTTGGACGGCGATTCTGAGTTTCGCAAGGGCCTTGCGTTCGGTCTTGAGCACGGCGGCCGGCGTGACCGAGAAGAGTTTTGCGAGTTGAGCAAGGGTCATGCCCGGTCCTGCCTCTCCTGATGTCGTCGCGGATCCTTCCGGTTCAAGTGCGGCTTCGTCCATCTGCAATACCAGTTGTCTCATGGCCTCTCCTTTCCCTGATTCATCGGATCACTGTCTCTCTCCCATTGCCTGCATCCTACCATATACCATATCTTAGTACAGAATACTACAGTATGGGTTATGGTCCCGATCCGGGGGCGGGTCAGGCGGACGGCCGGTTTCGCGAAGGTCCTTCGAGCCAGGCCTCGGCCGGTAGCCACCAGGGGACTCCGGCCTCGCGCCGATTCCGAACGGCAGCCCGGCTGTCGATCTCGAATCGTTTCTCGATCACCTCGATACTCTCCTCCGTGAACGACACTCCAGCGAGCTCCTCTGACATGACTTCGGGGAGGAAGATGCTCCACGTCCCGGTTCCCATGAAGGTCTGGGCCACGTCGTCCTTTTCGTCCAGAGGCTCACCGGGATTCCATGACCATGAAGGATTTCCGTCGTTCCGTTTGATCTCCCTGACGAGCGCGATTCGGCGATTTAGAGCGACGGACTGGAGTCGGAGCTTGGTATGGGCATCCAGATCGTTCCAAGCCACCTCAAGAAGGTACTTCTCCAGGAATAGGAATCTCTCCCTTCGCCCTTCGGGCCCCATGAGATACGCCTCGAAAGGGTCTCCGGCCTCGGTGTCAGGTTGCCGGACCATCTCAGTCGGTTTGGACGATCCGGATCTCCAGTTCCGGATTGGGGCCGGAGGGCCGCGCGAACGGATCTTGGTCTTTCTGAACGGCAGCTGCGGGTTGGGGGAGGGCGGCGGCAGGAGACAGAATCTCCCAGAATCCTCCTGACACGAAGATCGCCCTTACCGGAACGAGAGCGATCACGATCCAGGCGGGGATGGCAATGAGGAGATTGAGCGCGGTGGGAAAAGAATGTTCAAGGAGATTGATCCGAGCGCCCGAGTAGATAGAAGCCGCGAACTCACCGAGAAGGAGGGGCGCATAGCGACTGGGACTGAGGACGGCGTTTCCGGGCTCCAGGATCTGCTCCAGCCAGGCCGCGTAGACGAGGAGCGTGGCCAGAGAGGTCAGTGCGAACGCGAGCCGGACCGATCGGGTCTGGGCCGGCCTGCGGACGGCCATAAGGAGATCCGGCATCCGAACGAGGACGGCGTGGATTTTCGGCAACCGTTCAAAAAGGGTTTCCGGCCACCGGCAGACTCGGCTAAGGCCTGATTGGAGCCGGCTGCAATCGGGATCGGCCAGGAGGCAGTAGACCGTCGTGAACACGCCCATCCAAAACGTGAAGGCGGCGGCCTGTCCGTGCTGGGCCAGGAGCCAGAGGCTCTGGAGATGGCAGGTTCGTCCGGCCCAAGAAAGCAGGCGTTCGGGGTGACCGCCCCTGGAGAAGGCGAGCAGCAGGATGCCAACCGCCGAGAGCCGTCGGAGAGGTTTGTAGTCGCCGGCTTTGGCGGATGCGGCCGCCTGCACTGTGGGTAGCAGGGCGATTACGAACAGGGACTCCACCACGTACGCGAGTCCGGCCCGGCGGTAGAGGGACATCGAAGCTATCGTCTCGGGATCTCACCCGCTCTGGCCCCGTGCTCATTGCTCTTCATCAGGGTCCTCCTCGAGGGCGTCCTCCACCGCCTGGAAGAATCGGTAGGCGGATGCGGACAGTATGAAGGTGAGCAAGAGAAATACAATCCACGAACCGCCCCGGACAAGAGGCGGGATCTCGACGCCATTCCGCATCAGATAAGTGCTCCAGATGAGTTCAAAGGCGGCGATCCAAAAGAGCAGGAAATCGGCGGCGGTTTCCCTGGCGTGCCGGAGGAGGGATCGCTCTGTCGGCGAGAGATCGCGGAGTTTCCGCCGGAGTTCCGACATGGTCATGGCGGGGATGCCGAACAAACGGCACGCGGTCTTGAGGGCGGCGTCTCGAATGTTTCTCATGGGATGAGTCTACCACCCGAAGTCTGTCTCATTTACCGCCATCGTCTGCGAACAGATTTTCCGCAGTGTTTCCATGATTCCTTCTTCTGCGGATGTGCAACACGCGCCGCGCCAGATGTTGGACAACGGCCCCGGCCTCGACGAACCGCTGTCTGCGTCTGGTATCCTTCATGGTGCATCCAGGCGGCGGGGTCTTCGTCACATGCAGATGGGGTTCCCGGTACATCCGGTGGGCGGCCTGGACGGAAACGCCAAGGAGGGGAGCTACCTGCCGCACCGGGAGCCAAATCTGGCCTGTGGGACTATCCAGATGTGTGGAAAGCGCCCTTTCCTGGGCAATCGGAAAAACGTGAACATAGAACGAGAGCGTCAAAGCCAGCTCAGCGTGACCGGCGAGCTTGGAGGCGGCCTCCAGGGGCATGCCGGCGAGGATCGCCTGGCAGATGGCCGAAGCCCGCAAGTCGTGCGCGGTCAACCTGCGAGCCAAGACGGTCCGAGACAGCTTGGCGAGCGCTCGATCAAGGTCATGCAAGGTCAGCCTGGAAGGGAGGATGGGCGGGCCTTCCCATTGGGAGGAGGTGGGTCCCTCAAGGGCAATCGAGCGGTCGATGCCATCCTGCACGAGCGATTTCTCGAGTTCTTTCCCTCGCTTTACGGCGCACGCGAGGACGATCGACGCCGGAGTGCTCATGAACGGTTGGTACAGAGGCACGCGTCTCCGGGACCGGCGGGTTTTCGTACCCTCGACCCACATCTCCGGCCAACCCCAAGAATCGACACCGGTTGCCCGCTGACGAGCGGCTTCTCGCTTTCGAAGAGTAAGGGCGCAGAGGGCCGTCAGCGTGCGGAGGGTTTCCGCCGGAACAGTCCCAACGGATCCGGCTTGCTTGATGAGCCGTTCGACGTCCTGCTGCGTTGGAATGAGCCTCTCCGGTCCCAAGATTGGGGAAGGGTTGCCGCGAAGTTTTGGAACTTTTCCCGTGCAGCCGGCTGCCGACCACATGAGTGAAAGCGTCCAGCCGTACACCTCCGCGTCATTCCACTTTGATGTCCCAACCCGGTTCTTCCCCGGTGGTGAGTTGAGCTGACAAATGGGAAGGCCGCCAAGCCAGTCCAGAAGGGCCGCGCCCGTGGAGATGAGTGTGGCAAGCGTGGCTCCACTGGTCGTGTGTTCGGCCTGCGACCGGGCTGCGGCAATGAGGGCCCACAGATTGAAAAGCCGTCCCCCGTTGGAAGGCGTGGCGAGCGGGCCGGCTTTCGTCTGTCGAAGGACTGGGGACCGGAGGAGGTCTTGGCAGGCGGATTGGAAGCTGCGGGCGGCGTCCAGGCTGTATCGACCCTGGAGGTGCCGCCGCCTTGCCAGGCTCAAGTCTTGTCGGATCGCGAGCTCGGGCTTTTCGGGTGGAGAGGCCCAACTCGCCGGCCTGGGGACGTCCGGCTTCAATCTGGAAGGCTTTGCGATCTCGACAAGACCCGATAGCGCCGAGACCATCCAGGGTGGATAGACCTCGATGAGATAGCGGATTTCGCTCGACCGGGTCTGAGAGACGGTTCTTGGCCGCGCCTTACCCATGAAAGCGAGCCACTTGAGGTATCCTTCTGGGGAGACCGACTCTCCAATCGGCCGATTGGGGGAGGAACGAAGCGCCCTCAGCAAGGCGATGCGCTGCATGGGATGGCACGACCAGCGGAGCCATGTGGCTCCCTGGCGCCGATATGCAAGCAGGCCTGATCGGGGATCGTAGTCCCGCGCGGGAACAATTCCGCTCACGATCTGGAAAAACTCTTCGCCGCACGGCCCGCCGAAGAGCTGTAGACTTGAGAGCGCCTGCAAACGCAACTCATCAGCATCATGGTATCCGAGCATGCGATCGAGAAGCAGGTTTTGCCATGTTCGCCACCGGCTCGCCGGGACAAGCGCTCGGTCGAGAGGGTCGAAGACGGCCTCACGCTGGGGTTTCCCGTGGGCGAGGGGAATCCGAATCGAGATTCTGCCCTCAGCGGCGGACTGGAAGAGCGTGTGAAACAGAAGTGACTCGGCCTTGTACCGCCGGCTGGCTTGACTCCGTGCCGGAAATCTTTGCCGAATTTTCTCCTGAGCCTCCTGGAGATCCGGCAGATCAAACGCGGTCGGGGCTTGGGGGTGCTTCGCCAGCCAGGAAGCAAGGATGTCCTCGATCAGACGGGCTTCGGGCCGTTCCTTTTCCGTAGGCGCTTCACCGGTGGAATCAAAGGCGAGCTCGGAGAGGGCGAGCGCGATTTTCTCGCGAACCTCGGACCTTGGACCGGGCGATGTCATGCGAAAGAAGGATCCTTCGGCAGTACGCGGGCGAGAATCCGGTCTGTAGACTCTCGAAATTCTGACTGGAGAATTGGGATGCTCTCCGAGCTCAACCGGTGATAGACGGTGGTCGTTTCCGTCGTGTGGCCGAAGGCGTCATTGACGGCTTCGGAGCGGACCCCCTCCAATTCGAGCTGAGTTCTAAGCCAATGCCGGAGATGCGATGGAGCACACGCCTTCCAGTCGTCGTGCAACCCATACCTGCAAATCAGGCGGTCCAAATCGCCAAAACGGATGGGTCGCGGTCCGCCGTCCACATGGACGTGAAAAATGTGACGTCGACCCCGTGCGAACCGGCGGTACACGGGAGAATCCAGGTAACGGGACAACCACCGGGTGACGGATTTCCCGAGGGGGACTTCGCGCGCCTCCCGAAAGAATGAACTCTGTTTACCTTGGATGCGGAGGAGGGCCGTCGCGGGGTCGAACCTGCTGACATTGAGGTTCCCCAGCTCAACCTTCTCACGGATCCCCGTCCCAGCCAGCACGACACCGGCTGTGAGCATCGTGAGCAGGTTGAATCGGTCGGATTCGGCTGCGACCGCGGAGAGCGTCCGCCATGCGGCTTCCAGCGTGCGCTTCAGACGTGCCGTATCCACGGTGAACATGGCTCCATATTGGCCATCGATAAGGAAGGAGGGTGGGGGAACGGGATCCGTTGCGAGGGGGATCTGGTCGGCTGGGGGGATCACTTGGCCAACAAGCTCGATCATTCTTGACTGGAGCGTTGAAAATCTTTCCCAGAACGAGCGAGTCGGGTAGGAGACGTAGTGGAGGAGGACGCGTTCGTGATAATTGGGAGATCCGGAGGACACCGCAGTGAGCAGAGGTGAATAGCCGGCGTTTCGGGCGTACGTCTTGAGCGTCCTGCGGAGCCTCGCGAATGTGAGTCCCGGGGGAAGCGGAGAGATTGTTCTTCCAGCGATCTGAAGCCACTGGAGAACTTCTGCTTCCGGAATAGGTTTTCCGTTCCGCCGCTGAAGAAAAGGCCCTCCCGGCGGGGGAGATGATTCCGATCCCCGCCACAAGGCGTTGGCCAGTGGGCCTAAAATTCGGGGCAGGGGGACACGGACCGTATTCAAAGGAGGGCTAGCGTGCGGGGAAACCCCGGCAGCTCCCGATTCAGGGGCCCGCAGCCAGATGATTCCGGCTTTGGGACAAATGACCACCCAGTCATCGGTACGACTTGCCAACATGGGTTCTTTCTTCCGCAGCCATTCTTCGATCACCGCGGGCGGACCATTCCATATGGTCGCTTTCATCAGGCGACTCTCCGGGATGCCGGTAAAAGCCGCGAGGCCCAGGAAGTACCAAGGTCTGATTTCCCGCCCTACGTCGCCCGCGCGGCAGATCCGTATCACCAGCCGGGTGAGTTCATTCGGAGTGAGCGCGGTTCCGTCCCAGATCTGGGGATACCAGTCGGATCTCGGTGCGGACCGGCTCCAATTGAAGGACAATCCTTTCGGCTGAATCCACTCAGCCTCCTCGAGAGGATGCGAAGGGTCATCCGCTATTTGCTCCGGGCATGCCAGGAGAGCCCGCCGGGAGCCGTCCGCCTCGGAAGGCATGAGGGCCATCACTCGAATTGGACTGCCACTTGCCGATCGACCGCAATACCGAGCGAGTTCAGGCCACTGGTCCGACGTGCAGATTCTTTGCCGCGCAAATGCGGACTTCTTGATGGAGAGGGCCTTGGCCACGCTTTCGGCATACTGCAACGCCGTGTGCTCAAGCTTGATTCCCCTTTGTGACAATCGATAGGCCCGGAAAGCCTCGAAGATATCTTGATAGGCGACTTGGCCGATGACCCTCTCTCCGGCGAGGCGCGAGGTCGGGAAGAAGTGAATGAACATTGCAAGCACGTACGGCAGGCGCTGGACCTCATCGCGTTGAACGTCCGCCCTCTGGGGCCAGTGTACCAAGGCTTGTTCGAGTGCACCCGTGCAGATTGGCAAGAGCGTCCGCAACGCGGGGGGGCGTTTCTTGGTTGCTGCGTGAGCGCGCGTGACCTGGTGAAGAAAGTATCGGATGGGATCGCGAGAGAGTTCCGGAACTTCGGTGATCTGGGGCCACAGTGGAGACAGCTTGCGCAGGACGGCAAACACCTTCCGTCCGCTGGCCGCCGATTCTCCGGACGGCTCGATCACCTGTCGTAGGACGGAAGCGGCGTGCTGAAGATGGACAAGTCCATAGAGGGGGTCGGCGGGACGGTGTGGACAGGAGGGAATCGATCGGAGGACATTGTGAAGCGACTCGATCATGTCGGGATTTGATTGTGAGAGGCGCACGAAGGTCGCCATGAAGCCTTTGGGCAGGGTGAACGGGGCCTCGGTTCGGGCTAGACCGGTATTGTCTGACATGTGTACATATTATTATGTATAGGTATCTCAGGTATAGGAATAATGATAAAGTTTATTTTTAGTCCAAGCGCAGGAGGCTTGATCTAGCGGCCCGAGCGGACCTTGGCCATCTTCTCCTGGGTGCGTGTGGTCCAGAAACTCGTTTGCTGGCTTGCTGGGCTCCCGATCATTACGGCTGGGCGTGCCGGGATCGGGTCTCATGGCCTGATGACGGCCGCCAACCCCGGGAGCGCGACGTCGGTCGGGGAGTCGGACAGGACTCGACGGGGATGCTCATTTTGTGGACCGCAGGCGGTCAGAGGCATGGTTCGTAAGATGCCGTGGAGGAGCGCGGTCACCGCGCCGCAGCTTGACGATGGTGGGCGCCTTCGGCGTCGTTTGATCCGGAGGACGTGCCTACGAAATCGCCTCCGTCCAAACCCAGTCGGGCAAGAGGTACGTATCGGTGTGGGCCTACAGCGCTCGGGGGCGGATCATCAGGCAGTTCCTCACCGATGCGGATGCGGCACGCGAAATCGGCACGATGTTGCCGCGGGTGGATGGCGATCCGCCCGCGGCGGGAGCGATGACATTCCCCCGTGACCGGAGTATCCTTGGGAAAGGAGCGATGAAGAGGAAAAGCCAATCTGTAAACGGAAATATCCGCAAAATGGTTCGCCGGATCGTCGCGCAGTTCCGTCCGGAACAGGTCTACCTGTTCGGATCTCGTGCGCGAGGGAGCGAGAGAAAGGACAGCGATGCGGACCTGCTTGTGGTCATGCCCGTGGAAGGGTCCAAGCGGGAGAAGCGCTTGGCCATTCGCGGCGCGTTGCATGACATACCCATGGCCGTTGACGTAGTGGTTGTCACCCCGAACGAAATGGAAAGCTGGAAAGACATCCCGGCCACGATCCCGCGGGTGGCACTCAAGGAGGGAAAGCTTCTCTATGCCCGATCCTGATGCACTGCTTGAGATCGTGGGCGCTTGGGTTCAAAAGGCCGAGAATGATCTCAAGAACGCGACTCTGACGCTGAAGTTCGAAGACGACTGTCCGACCGACACCGTTTGCTTCCATGTTCAGCAATGTGTGGAGAAGTACCTCAAGGCGTTCCTCACCCATCGCGGAATCGATTTCCCGAAAGTACATGACCTCAAACGGATCGTCGCACTTCTGCCTCCGGAACTTGCAATCCCTCTGAGTCCAGGAGACCAGGACAGGCTCACCGAGTACGCCACTGTGATGCGGTATCCAGGGGACTATGAGCCCATCGGCCTGAAGGAGGCCCGTCGGGCGGTGCGGACGGCGCGACACGTTCGGAAGATTATCAGGGGGAAACTGCCCAAGGAAGCCCTGACGCGTCGCCGGGCAAAAGCCTGAGATCCGACGGACTGTTCGAGTCTATCTCCGGGTAGATCCCGGACCCTCGCGGACCTTGGCCATCCTCTCCTGGGTGTTTGTGGTCCAGGAACTCGCTTGTCGGCTTGCTGGGCTCCCGATCATTGCGGCTGGGCGTGCCCGGGATAGGGTCTCATGGCCTGATGACGGCCGCCAACGCCGGGAGCGCGACGTCGGTCGGGGAGTCGGACAGGACTCGACGGGGATGTTCATCGTGAGGGTGAAACCCGAGGATGGGGGATCAAGTCTGTAGTACATTTCCAAGCTCCAACGCGATCACCTTGTGCCCATTCAAGATTCGACCTTGCCCGTTCTGCGTGCAATGGTCTCCGATGGTCCCCTCGTCGCCCTTGACGAATCCCCGGTGCGATGCCATTCTACTCAGATAGCAAGAGTGCTACTGTCATGAAATGGATGGAGATTGACAAGATCGTGGCCCGGTCCGGCCTGCGAGCGTTCACCGATCGCGAATTCCGCGCCGTCACGGGGACAACGGCCATGTCGGCGAAGTTCATGCTCATCCGGTACACCCGCCGCGGCCTTCTCAAACGTCTCAAGCGCGGCCTCTATGCGGTTGAAGGCCGGCTCCCGCCCAAGTGGGCGCTCGCCAACCGGCTCTATCAACCCTCTTACATCTCCCTTGAGTCGGCCCTCTCGTACTACGGGATCATCCCCGAAACCGTCTACTCCGTCACCTCCGTCGGCACGAAAAGTACCCGCGAGTTCGAGGTCCTCGGTACGCGCTATCTCTTCCGAACCGTCACGCGCCGTGTCTTCACGGGATACCGCAACGTGGAGATCGAAGGGCAGCCCGTGCTCATCGCCGAGAAGTCCAAGGCCCTCGCCGACTACCTTTACTTCGTGTTTCTCAAGAAGGCGCGTCTCAACACCCGACTCCGGCTGAAAGCCGTCAGCCGGCGCGACCTGATGAACAGTCTGGAGGCGTTTGGAAACGCCCGCTTCCTGCGGTGGTTCAAGCATGATCTCACAGTCTCAGATCACCGAACTGAGTGACCGCTGGCAGACTCCCGAGTCCAACGTGGCGCGGGAATTCGTCCAGCACGTGCTCCTGTGCGCTCTTTTCCAGATCAGGGGCGCGGACTCGAAGCTCGCGTTCAAGGGCGGGACGGCTCTCCACCTCCTGAGACGCAGCCCGCGATTTTCGGAGGATCTGGACTTCACGGCCTGGGCCAGGCCGTTTCACATAGGAGAGTGGATCAAGCAAGCGGCCAAGGAAGCCGGGCGGGCGGGGCTCAACTTCAAGACGGTCGAGTCGAACCCGACCTCGGGAGGGTGGTTGGCGCTGACGGAGACGCGCGTCCACGACTGGCCCGTTCAAATCGAATGGAATGTCTCCCTCCGAGGCGGGAGAGTCTCCCCCGCGCACGAGACCGTCCTCGTCACAACCCCTCTCTGGACACCGTACACGGTCACCGCCCTTTCAATGGACCAGATGGTCCAGGAGAAGATCGAAGCCTTGCTCCGGCGACAGGAGCCGCGGGACTTCTTCGACCTCTATTTCGTGATCCGCGAGCGCCTCGGAATCAAAAAGATCGTCGCCCGGAAGGAGAAGTTGCTCCGCCTGGCACGGGAGATCAACCTCAGAGCGGCCGCAAGGGAACTGAAAGAATTCCTGCCGCGGACCCATTGGGCGGTCATCAAGCAACTCCCCAAGATCCTCTCCCAAGAGATCGAGCGCTTGTAGCCTGCACGGCCTGGAAGACCACTGCCTGAGACTCGGGCAGCTTCCGTCGCTCGCGTACGGCGGCATTCGTGCGGCCACGAGTTCAGGATTTGGCCTCAAGACAAGTTCGTCAACCACTGGACGCTGGCACGGGAGACCTGGAGGCAGGGGAAACGGTGCATCAGGGCGATCGGTTTCGACGCATCCGAGACGCGAAGGACCTACCGGGTCTCAACCTGCTTCAGGCGGATGAACGGCCTGAGGCGGACGCCGCCGCCGTTGTCCATCATCTGACTGTCGTAACGCGCAATGTGCGCGACATCACGCGTTACGAAAATGGGGGATCCGAAATACGCGCATTGGTAACCGCTCATCGAGCGGGGCCTGACGCGCTCCGACTGCATTGCCCGAATCCGCGAGGAGAGACTGAGCCTGCCCCCAGAAAAGCTCCTGCTTCTTCTGCCCGGTGATGAAGCGCCAGGAGATCCTCGACCTGCACGCTCGTCATCCGTATCTTGTGCGGCGGGCTCTACAGATGGAGGAAAAATAGGCAAAAAGCTCCTAGGCCAAGGGATCGACGCGGGGCTTGGCCCCAGAGACGGAGTTGGAAAGAGATCCTGCTCTAGGAAGAAGAGAGAAGAAGGACGGCTTCGCTATGGAACAAGCCGACGGGAACGGAGGCCATGGGGCCGACGACGCTCCCATGACGCCTTCCGCTGACGGGATTCTCGATCGTCTGAAGCTCGACGGAGCCCTCCTCAAGGAGAATCCCAAGAACGGACGCCGGGAGTTCATTCACGAGCCGACGGAAACGTATCTCGGATACCTCGGTCGAGGCCGGACCGGGCGGCGCTGAAGTATTGAATCCCTGGGATTGATCGAATGCGGCTCGAAGACGGTCCGTCCTGACATTTTGGAAACAGACGCCTAAAGCGTGACGGCTGTCGAGAGGACCTATCGCAATCGGCAAGCTGGTTTCGGGCGAAGAGCCATGAAGCTGGAGATGTACCGCTCAGCTTGGCCCTTGGAAAGCTTGGCCTTCCGGAGCTCGCCGGCGGAAATGGTCGAAAGCCTCGATAGAAGGCCCACCTGACGATCCGTCATCGGGTCCGGACTCCGCCTCCATTTGGCCCTGGCATTCGAAACTTCGATCAAATCACGATCGACGTGCAGGGGCAGCAGCCTCTCGAGGGCTTTTATGGTCTCGTCTTGAGATCCCGCGACCGTCAGAGTCTTTCGGATTCCGTTCTCCGTCTCCAAGACCGCACAGAAGATGCTCCCGTGTTGGGCGATGGAAACCGTGCTCCCACCGACCAAGCTCAAGAAGACTGCCCCACCAGGAAGTTTCAGAAATGGGAGGCCGGTGACGCGGTCCAAGACGTCGCTGATACGCCACTCCTCGTGTGGCTCGCTGAACGAAGGTGGCTCATATCGATTGATCAACCTTACGAGCGTGTGATGGAGCGCCTGACGCGTTCTCGCGCGCCGCGCGTTCTCAAGGTTGGCGGCATGCTCGGCCATCAGCTGTCCGTTCGGGAAATCTCCATCTTCCCCGGTAAAGTGCATAGGCACCTTCGGGCAGCTCCGGCTATGGCGTTGGTCGATGAGCTGAATCACGATCGCGTAGGCTTTCCCCGGCCAAGTGCGCAGGGTGCGGCCGACCTGCTGAAGCATGAGGACACGCGCTGAGAATTCCGTGAAGGGTCGCAGAAGGAGAACACAACGCACCTGCGGACAATCAAACCCTTCGGCCAGCAACCCACACGTCACCAAGACTTGGATTGCCCCCTCCCGAAACGCCTCCAAGATCTCCAGCCTTTCCTTTCGGCTGAGCTTGCTGTGGATTGCGCGAGCCGCCAGTCGCTCCCTCCGGAACCGCTCGGCCACCGACTCTGCGTGCACGATATCCGCGCAAAACGCGATGGCCTGCTCATCTTCTCCCCACTCCAGGTACGCCTCGAGAGCCATTTGATTCCGCCAGTCAACATCAACCTTCTGCCCAAGATTTCCCGGATGAAAATCTCCTTCCTGGCCGACGCTTACTTCTGAGACATCCATGAATGTATTGCGACCGTAGAAACGGCCGTCGACCAGATGCCCCATCTCGATGAGCTCTCGCAGGCCCAGGTAAGACACAATTGGACCGAACTCAGTGAGGCAGACCCCATCACCTCGGACCGGTGTAGCGGTAAGGAGCACAAGAAACGATTCCTTATACACATCACGCCACCTGCGGAAACTATGGGCCAGCATATGGTGCCCTTCATCCATCACGACCGTATGGAAAGATTCCGGTGCGAGGCCCCCTGGAGGCTTCTGAGCAAACACACTCGCTATCGCAATGTCCTCGCCGCGACTCACGTTGACTTGCGGTGAGAAGCTCACCCTGTGGCCGGAGGCACCGTGCCGCATGCGGGTCACCTCGTGCAGTTTTTCCGCCCACTGCCGAAAGAGCACATCCTGATGAGCGAGGACAGACCCATAGGGGCCGGCCTTCTCACAGGCGAGCGTAAGGATCGACGCGCCGACGTCGGTCTTGCCGGCGCCGGGCGGCATCACA
Organism: Nitrospirota bacterium; assembly: GCA_016180645.1. NCBI lineage: Bacteria > Pseudomonadati > Nitrospirota > Nitrospirota bacterium. The sequence continues at coordinate 16,059 of JACPAV010000059.1, forward strand.
AGGACCACGGTCTTCCCGACTTCGTGCAGCCGGAGCGCAACATCCACGGCTTCGAGCTGATAAGGTCGAAGCCGCCATTGGCTTAGTGCATGCTGAGCCATAGGGTTTCCACGGCAGTTTGGGACCGCTTCTCCGGGCATCCTGGACAATAGGTCCCCGTGTTCGAACGGAAGTACTCACAGTGGCCGGCGTCGCGTAGCGGGACGTTACACGACCGCAGCCTGCGACGCGGGAGATGCCTGTAGATCAGCGTGTGCAATCACTCCTCGACTTCTGAATTCAGAGCGTCCTCGCTTGCCCCATATCCCAGGAGCGTTTCGCTGGCGCAATAGGCATCACTCAGAATTCTGTCGAAACCGAAGACCATCGAGAGTGCAACACGCTCCCCATCCTTGTGCGCTCTCAGGAGTCTCCCGATGCGCGGGTTGCCGTTGTCGACACGGAACACATACACGGGTTCAGGACCCGCGCTAAACGTGTCGATTACCAACCGTCGCGCGTGATCGATGGTGAGGGAAGGACCCCGGCAGGCCCCAATTAGGCTGTCGTTCACACATATCAACGGGTCATCGTCATGGCACTCAATGAGACGATCGATCTGTTCGGGTTCCAGTCGGACTCCGTCATCGCACTCGAACCGGAAAATCAACCTTGGAGCCCAGCAGATGTCGGTTATCATCCCGATTCCCAAACTCACGATTTCCCCCCGGTCCCGAACGCCACCGGGTGCTTCCACAGCCACCTCCTCGCGCTTCCCCCCTGAGTCGCAAATACGTGCCACACTCGCGTGTCGAAAACGCAGCAAATTCACGGAGAACAAATTGCGGTATCGCTGGACACTCGACCGACCGGCTCAGGGTGAGCCGGTGGAGGCGGAGCAAGAGCTATGGGGCGCGAACTGAAGGATCCTTTCCTTGTGGGAACTCGGATCCGGAGACACCGGCTGCCCATCCCAAGAGCCAATGCCTGAAATGTTTGGCGAATGGTGGCCCAGCCCAATTCCGAATCTTTGGCCTGGGCTCGGTGGTGAGAGGACGGACGTGCAGGAGTTTTCTCCCCGCCCGACATAGTGAGACGCTCCGCTTTCTCGCCTTTTCCTCATTCGGATTTTCGCGGGGGCGGGGAGGGTCTCACTATGTCATGTCGGCGTAATCGGGCCCGCCCCAGGTAAATGACCACGCCTCACTCCCTTACAATAGTCCCATGCAAACGCTTGCCGGATACTTCGCGGAGCACAACCTCTTTGACGAGACGACCCTTCGGGAGCACGGCCGGGCGCGCGGCGTCCGGGTGGCGACCTCTCCGCGGTTTCCCCACCTCAGACTTCTGGAATATGGCACCCTCGTGCAGATCGAAAAGATCCCGTGGGACCTCTTCAACCGGCGTTGCCGCGGCATCGTTGTCGACTTGGAGAGGAAGCGCCTCTTGGCCTTTCCCTTCCACAAGTTCTTCAATCTCGGGGAAAAGCCTGAAACGGCGGTCAACCGCCTCCTTGAACTGGGCACCTTCACCGCCACGGAAAAACTGGACGGATCGATGGGCATCCTCTTCTACGACGAGGCCTCAGGACGCTTCCACATCACGACTCGGGGGAGTTTCGACTCGACGCAGGCCCTATGGTCCTCGGAGCGCATTCCGGCCTCCGTGCAGGACACCAATCTCGTCGAGGCCTACACTCTGATTTTCGAGATCATCGCCTATCGGGTTCGGGGTCTCGATAACATCATCGACTATCGTAAGAAAGGTTTGGCCGAGGGCCTGTATCTCGTGGGGATGCGCCACCGGATCTCCGAAACTCTTCTTCCCCACGCCGAGCTCTTCCGCTTTGCGAAGGCGCGGGGTCTGCCCACACCGAGGGTCCATGCGTTCGCTTCTCTCGATGCCTGCACGTCGCATGCGAAGACCCTCGATTGGATGGATGAAGGGTTCGTGCTGGAGTTCCGCGACGGCACGCTGGTCAAGGTGAAGAGCCCCGAATACTTGAGAGTCCACCGGTTCGTCTCGGGGTACAGCGATCGCAGGGTGCTGGAAGCCCTGCGTGACGGGAAGTCCGACATCATGTTGGCGGGCGTGCCGGAGGAGTACCGAGGACCGGTGGAGGCGGACTTCGAGAAGTGGCGACGGAAGGCCCTGGATCTCCGCAACGAGGCTTATGCGCAGCTCGCGCGCGCCCCGCAGGGCGACCGGAAGGCCCTTGCCTTGTGGTGCAATGAGCACGTTGCCCACCATCTGATCCCGTTCGTTTTCCTTGCCCTGGACAACCGACTCACTCTCGATGGGTTGTACGGATATCTCCTGAAGGGGCTCGGACCGGGGGAAACGGATCGGAGGAACTTGGCCCGGGGAAGCCGGCCGGCAGATTCCGGGGAGCCTCCCGAAGGGTGAAAACGTTCGCGCAGGCTGCGCTCTTTCCGACGGAAGCCCCGCTGGATCCGACCCTTCCGGATCTGCTGCCTTTCTATCGGGACCACCTGATTGCTTCGAAGAAGAGCCATCACACCGTGGCCAGCTATCTGAGGATCCTTCGATCGTTCGTTCGGGATGCCGGGGCCGGCCGGCGACTCAACGCCTACTCGGTCCGGACGATCGAGGCGTACATTGCCCGGGTCCGATACGGAGACGGCGCTGACAAGACGGTGGAGCTGAACGCCGCGGCCCTCCGGCACTTCTTCCGGTGGGCGAGGGAAAACGAGTTTATGAGGGAGGATCCGGGCCAACGGCTCATCTTCCCCCGTGCGCAGATCAAGCTCCCGGAGATCCCATCCATCAAAGAGGTGGACAAACTCCTGGAGACCGCGGCGGTTGACCCCCACGATCTTCTCCTGCTCCTCCTGTTCGCTGAAGGGGGCCTCAAGCGGGAGGAGGTCCTGGCGCTCCTGCCAAAGCATGTAAACGTGCGACATCCGCTCCACGTTGAAATCACCGTCCCGGCGTCCAGTCCGAGGAAGGTTCGAGTCGCGCGGATTCCGAGGGACTACGCGGTGGTGATTGAGGCGATCCTGGAAGAGGCCCACCCCGAGATCCCCGTTTGCACCTTCTCCCCGCCGTCGGTCTCGGCTCGTGTAGAGGCGATGGGACGCCTGGCAGGAGTCCGCCCTAGGATCACGCCGGCATCTCTCAGGCACTTCTGCGCGGTGAGGATTCTGAAGGCGGGGAGAACTATCGACGAAGTCCACGCCTATCTCGGGCTCGCCTCACCTAAGGACAGCCCGATCATGCGGGACATCTACGTCACCCTCGCGAAGCTTCCTCTGTGATGGAGAGATGGCCGATGCGCGGATTGCAACAGTTGCCAAACTAGGTTAGAAGTGCGGGGTTCTGCAATCTGCCTCCACCCCTGGTTATAACCAATGGGGAGAGGCTGGAGCGAGAGCAATAGAATGAAGGAGGATGATTCGTGGCAAAATCAAAGAGAAAGAAAGCCAGGGGCAAGGTCATCCTGGCAGGTGAGTACGCGCGCAAGTCACTAACCGCGCTCAGACCGTCGTCGATCAACGATCTTGTCAAGAAAGTGAAGGCAGTCACCGGGCGCAGACTCGCGTTTGCAACGGCGAAGGCCCTGTATCAGGAGTTCCGCGCCAAAGTGGGTGCTCCCGCTCCGACGGCGGACAGGCCCGCACCACGTGCGCGTCGTGCCCCGGCCCGCCGGCCATCGGCTGGACAGAACGGCGAGCAGTACCTGGTGGTAACCCGGGATCGGGGCTTTAGGCTTGAAGTCCTGCGCTACATGGACAAGGGGCAGGCGGAGAGAAAGGCAACCGAGATGATCGGAGCGGGGCGAAAAACGCGCGTCCTGGTCGCGAACACGCGAGCATCGCATCGCGCTGAGAGAGGAGGTTCACATGGTAGATAGGAAACCGTTCGGAGGCATGACGATTGACTTCGGAGGCCGGAAAGTTATATCGAGATCGTCATAACCTTCCTTATGTGCAGGCCCAGCGAGATGACGAAGAAACTCTGGGCGTTCGTCAAAGCCAAGAAGCTTGTGAAGCGGTAGTTCATTCGATTCCCCAGACCGCAATTCGGACGCCCCCTGTCACATGCCACGGGGCGCCCGGAGTTCCGTCCTACGGAAAGTGCTCGTGAGCGGGGTCTGGCGCCGCTCTGTTGCCCACTTGGCGGGGCCAGTCAGGAGATGGATGCGTCCCGGAGCCTCCGGTCGGAACGGAGATGGGATCGTTAGGCAACCATTCACGGCGCAGGCAAACAAGAGCACGCAAGGTGAGGTCGTGTCAGAAGTGCCCCCAGTTTCCCCGCCAGAGTTTGAGTATGTGAACATATTTCATTATGTATCTTATGCATTGATTGACATACTGTAGTATGTTATGCTTGTGGCATGAGAAAACATTCCCGGCCGTTCAATCTTGCGGTGGACGAGCAATTTCCAAGCCTGGAAACTCACCCGCTCGTTCGCCGTGCCCGGAGGGCACCGGTCGGCCGACAAATCCGGTGGATCCGTCTGAGGATCGGGATGACCCAGAAACAACTGGCCCGAAGGGCGGGGATCTCGCAGCAACACGTAGCTCTCTTGGAGAAGGACGGCTCACAAGCGGAGCTCAGGACGCTGACCAAGGTGACCGAAGCGCTGGAGTGTACCCTCGCCGTTCTCGTCTCCCCGCGCGACAAGTTGAGTCGCATGATCCGCAAGCAAGCGGAGAAGGTTGCCGGAAAGAGACTCTCGAAGGTGATGGGGAATATGGCGCTTGAGGGCCAGGAGCCTTCATCGGCGATGTCGAAGCGGCTTCTTGAAGACGAGATCAAGAACCTCTCGATCAAACCATCTTCGGAGCTCTGGGAGGAATGAAGCCGACCTTGAGACAGCCGGAGGGCGCCACGCCGCTGACGGATGTCTCCGGACTGTTATTGGAAAACGTTGCGACCCTCGACGCGCTCAACGTTGTGGAATCGGCGAATATCCTTGACGCAACCCGGGAGCATCTTCGACGGCGGCATGGCTCCAAGAGGAGATGGATCACCGTGGCGTATCTGTTGCGCGTACACCGCGACATGTACGGGGAGGTTTGGCGCTGGGCGGGCGAAATTCGCCGGACGGAAAAGAACATAGGCATCGAAGCGTACCGGATCCGAGAGGAGTTGGAGAAACTGTGCGGCGACGTGAACTTCTGGGATACGCAGGAAACGTCGATGCCGGTCCTCGAAAGAGGCGTGCGCATTCACCATAGACTGGCCTGGATACACGCGTTCGAAAACGGCAACGGACGCCACGCCCGACTCATGGCGGATATCTATCTCCATGCACATCGCCAGCCGCTCCCCGAATGGCCATCGAGCAACCTCGTAAAAGTCGGCAACGCCCGCAGATCGTATCTGGAAGCCATGAGGGCGGCTGACGGCGGAAATGTGGAGCCGCTCCTCCAACTCACTGCACGCTTCATCAAGAGCGCCTGATCCGACGCGCCTGCGTACCCCTGTTCAACCGGTGCGTCGAAAGCCGGTACCGCCTGCCGGAGGAATTCTGATCCGAAGGCGCTTCGTTCAGCCTCATTTCCCCGACAGAACCGTCACTTGAACTTCCGGTCCCGGCCGGACTTGAACCGGCTTTCTCCGCCTTGACAGGGCGGCGTCTCGACGGCTTCGACTTCGGGACCATCGCTCCTGCCCGGATTTGAACCGAGGTCCCATGGCTGAGAACCACGTGTCCTGATCAACCTGGGCGGGCCGCTTCCGTGGCGTTGCAGGTGGTGGGACCATCGAGCCTCTGGTAGCGGGTCCAGGATTTGCACCTGGGATCTCGTGGTTATGAGCCACACGAGATACTACTTCTCCAACCCGCGATCAGAAACTCGACGATTGAATGGTGTGTGGTAGGTTATCGCTCGCGCATTCGCGGGCGATCTTCGTAGAAGGACTCCGCGCCCATCCGGACACGGCTGCGGGAGTTGCACCCGCCTGATGTGGGTTGCAGCCACACGCCTACCTGCTCGGCCAAGCCGTGATCAGATGGACGCAGACTACAGTTCGATAGATGCTTCATCACGTTGCCTCCGCTGGGGAGGTGAGTCTCGATCTCACAACTTCCTGATTAACAGTCAGGCCCGTTGCCAATTGCGGTACTCCCCAGCGCAGACCACGCACCAGAAAGTTCCTATTGCTCGGACCCAGTTTCTTCATGCTGTTCATGGTACTCCTCTCCTCCCGATTGTCAAACTGCGGGGGTCGGGAGACTCGAACTCCCACGAGCCGTTTTGGAGACGGCGCGGCTATCCTGTTACCACAGACCCCCTAGCTCGGCGCGGGTGGACTCGGACCACCATCAGTCGGTTATAAGCCAACCGCTCTAACCCTTGAGCTACACGCCGTAACCTTCGGAAGCTGAGGGAATTGAACCCCCGTCCCATCACAGGCGGGATTCCCCTTAGCAGGGGGATGCGACAAACCGACAGTCGCCTACCTTCCCAAACTGAGCCGAGGGACGGTTTCGATCCGTCATCTCCGCATTACGGGTGCGGTGCTCTGCCGACTGAGCTACCCCGGCATTGAGCCGCCGGTCGGGGTCGATCCGACACCTTTCCGCTTACAGGGCGGATGCACTCCCTTGTTGTGCTACGGCGGCGTAAACGTGTGGGAGGCGGGGGTCGATCCCGCGTATCCGGCTTGGAAGGCCGGTGCCTGATCCGTTCGGCCACTCCCACATAACCTTGCGCGGGGCCGGCCTCGATCCGGCATGGACCTGTGCGTAGGACAGGCGGCTCTCCATTCACCTACCCACGCTCAAACTTGTGGGAGACAGGATTCGCACCTGCGTGATCCGACCTGGCAAGCCGGCGCCTGACTTCTAGGCTACTCCCACTCAAGCCCCCACGGAGCGTCGATCTCCGGTCGCCACGTTACCGATGCGGTGCTCTGCCGACTGAGCTACAGGGGCGCAAATTGGCGGAAGGGGAGGGATTCGGACCCTCAACGCCCTTTCGAGCGCACCCGCTTTCGAGGCGGGCCGACTACCCGTTATCGCACCCTTCCAAACTTGGCGGTGAGAGCAGGAATCGAACCCGCGACGGATTTCCCGTTCTCCGCTTCCAACGGAGCGCCTTCAACCGCTCGGCCATCTCACCACAATTCGGTGGAGGCGGGATTCGGACCCGCGTCCGCCGGTCGGCGGAATCCGTTTTCAGGACGGACGGTTTCAACCACTCACCCACTCCACCAAAACTTGGCCCCGCCAGGACTTGCACCTGGACGGCCTTCTCGGCCGGCGGGTCTTAAGCCCGCTGCGTCTCCGTTCCGCCACGGGGCCGGTTTCTCTCTTTCGTTGTCAAAGAACCGTCAAACTTACCCGGAGAGGGATTTGCACCCCCACGCCCGTTACGGCACCTGGGCCTGAGCCAGGCGCGTCTGCTGTTCCGCCATCCGGGTGTCAAACGTCTCGGAGTCGCGACTCGAATCCGGACGCCAAAAACTTCATCCCGTAGCACGGGGTTCATTGCCTCTCCTCCAAAATGCAGGGACAGACCAAATGAAAACATTCCACGGTCACGGTTGGCTCCTCGAGTGTTTTGTTCGGGGGCTCGCCGCGACCTATAAGGTCTGCGTGCCGAGCGATCCGACTGTGAGCAGTATCGTGGCCGCGATGGACCACAACACTGATAGGACAAACGAGAAGGAGCCTGGCCACTCCAGGAATCGAACCTGGCTCTGTCCCTTTTCAGGGGACCGCATCGACCACGGTTGCTCAGTGGCCAGGTTCGTAAAGAACGGGTCTTTCTTCTTCTCGTTCATGTTCGTACCCTCATTGTGCCAGATTGAACTCCCAAGTCAATGCCGGGGTGGGAATCGAACCCACGACCACGACGTTTAAGGCGTCGGCTCCGATGCCAACACAGAGTGCCCGGCAACTAACTTGATCCCAGGGAAGGAGTCGAACCTTCAACCAACGGTTTCAGAGACCGTGCTCCGATGCCGGTACAGAGTGCCTGGGAATATGCCCCCGGCAGGATTCGAACCCGTATCTCTCAGTTACGGTGTTCCGGGTAGAAACCGGAGCCGGTACGGGGGCCTGAACTAGCCCTCGGCGGGAGTTGCACCCGCACCCATCCGCTTAGGAGGCGGACCCCTGTCTGTTCGGGATCGAGGGCGGTACCTGGTTTTAGGAGTGAAGTGTCGGCGTAGAGGGACTACGCCTGTCTTTGCCGGTGGGACCTGAACTTGGTGGAGGCGGCAGGACTCGAACCTGCGAAGAGGTTTCCCTCAACTGCTCTACAGGCAGCCGCATTTGCCGCTGATGCTACACCTCCGAAATCCTCGGAGTCCGCACCAGCAGTGCTATACAGCAGGTTCATCCGTGTCTTCATGCCGATGAGTCTACCTCTGTCTCGTCGCTTCGTCAATTTCCTTCTTCATGGCCTCTTCCTCGGCCCGAAGCTGAGGTGTCTTCTTGGGCGCCAAGCCCTTCTTGTGCGGCTTGCACAGGCCGCACGAGCGCCTCTTACGTTTGTACACGGCACCCATGCCGAGATTGTCCCAAAAACTTGCCCTCGGTGGGCCTCGATCCCACAATCTTCAGGCTCGGAACCTGACGTGCCCCGTAATGCGGGGCGCGCGATCCCTTCGCACCGCGAGGGCGCGAAGGGGAAAAGAAAGGGGCACCCCTCTTTCCCCTCCAAACTTGGGACCGGAAGGAGTCGAACCTTCGACCTCTCGCATGTCGAGCGAACGTTCCACCGCTGAACTACGGTCCCGTGGAGCCGACTGGAATCGAACCAGCAGTATCGACAATGCCATTGTCGCGTGTTCCCGTTACACCACGGCCCCCAAAACTCTGCGGCTGGTGAGATTCGAACTCACACGCTGCTCCGTCCGTACCTGGCCAGGATGGCTTGGTACTGCGAGACGATGCAGCGCCAGGACGGCGCTGCATATAACCGCTGTAGCGGAGTGGCCTCTCCAATTGACCGACAGCCGCGCAAACCTACGGTGGCCGACCGGAATCGAACCGGCGTGAGCGTGGGCCACAACCACGCGCCTTACCAACATCGGCCACGGCCACACTTCAATAAACTTCGGGACGGCGCCAGGATGGCTTGGCCATCCCGCGACTGGCCGGATGCCACCAAGCGGGACGCTAGGATTCGGACCTGGGGCCACTCGCTCCCCGAACGAGTGCTCTATCTCTGAGCTACGTCCCGCAAGTTTCAGGGCGGTGAGAATCGAACTCACGGCCTCCCGGTTCCAAGCCGGGTGCTCTTGTCCCCTGAGCTACGCCCTGTCTTCATTTCGGGCTGCTCGGAATCGAGCCGAGTCCACATGCCACGTTGATCGCCCCGCATCCTGCGGGGCTTTCCTATCGTGGTACCAGGACTCCCTGTCCAGGTGCTCCCGAAGCATGGATGCGACCACTACAGCGTTATATGCAGGCCATCCTGGCCTGCTTCCTTTCGCAGTACCAAGCCGTCCTCGGCCAGGTACACCACACCCCGTGGTGCGCCGGGATGGAGTTGAACCATCATCTCCGCGTTATCGGCACGGTGCTCTGCCGTTGAGCTACGGGCGCGTTCACACTTTGGGTCCGGTGGGATTTGCACCCACAGCTCCCCGGTTAAAGGCCGGGTACTCTGTCTGTTGAGTTACGGACCCGTGATCCCACCACCTGTCACTAGGTCGAAAACCTGCCTTCCGGCAGTGACAAGGTGGTGGGATGATGACAAAACACCTGCGCAAGCATCTTTCTGGTAAGGGTTGGAGTTCTGGAAAGACCCTTGCGCTTACCGTGCCGCTGGACGCGGGACGGCGATGCG
>JACPAV010000060.1 GCA_016180645.1 Nitrospirota bacterium
CGTCAGGACGACCGTGAACGTGGCCGTGCCGCCCGCTTCGGTGGTGTTGCCGCTGATCGCGCTGACCGTGTAGCCGGACACGTCGTTGTCGTTGTTCGTCACCGCCACGTTGGGTGAGGGGGTTAGTCCGTTGTAGTTCGCGTCCGCGCTCGTCGAACCCGAGAAAACAATCGAGTAAGCAATATTGCCGTCCTGAACGGCATCGTTCTGCCCGGTGACGGTGACGGTCTGAGGGGTGCTCCAATTGAGATTCGTGAACGTGAGGGAGGCCGGGCCGACCGTGCCCTCGGTCGTGTCGTTCGACGTGTAGTTGACGGTGACATTCGCCGTCGGCTGGCTGTTGAGCATCACGGTAAAGGTTCCCGTGCCGCCCGCTTCGGTGGTGTTTCCGCTGATCGCGCTAACTGTGTGGCCGGGCGTGTCGTTGTCGGTGTTCGTTACAGCCACATCCGCCGGGTCAAGACCGTTGTAGCTCGAATCGGTGCTCGTGGCGGCCGCGGTGGTGATCGTGTAGGCCATGTTTCCGTCGGCCAGCGCGTCGTCCACGCCGGTCACTGTCACCGTCTGCGGCGTGTTCCAATCCAGGCTGGTGAAGGTGAGGGAGGCGGGAGAGACTGTTCCCTCGGTTGCGTCCGAACTTGAAATCCCCACCGATGTGGCGGCCGTCGGCTGTGTGGTCAGAACGACGGCAAAAGTCGCCGTTCCGCCCGCCTCGGTAGTGTTTCCGCTGATCGCGCCGACGGTGATCCCTGCCGCTGCGATGGAAAAGTTCGCGTTCGACTCGTCGCTGGAAGTGTTCCCGTAGGAGTCCGTCGCGATCAACTTCACACGCACCGTGCCGGAGGTGATTGCGGGCACCGTCCACGTGTAGGTGCTGTCGTTGGCTTCCCCGGTGGCGATCAGATTCGGATAGGAAGCGCCGCCGTCCGTGGAGTAGTAGAGCGAAATGGGGCCGGCGCCCAGATTCGGGTCGGTGATATCGGCGTTGGACCACGCGATAGCTCGTGTGGATCCCTGCGACCATGGTTCGGCCCCGTTCGGGGTAGTCAGCGTACCGGCGAGAATCGACGGGGCAGCGACATCATTCGTAAGAGCCGTGGGGGAGGATTGATTTCCGACCGCGTCCGTTGCCGTGATGTATAGGGAAGGGTTGGTATTGTCGCCGATGGCCGTGGCCCCAAAGGAGCCATCGGCCAATGATGTGACGGTCGTGATGAGTGAGGTGAGGAGGCCATCGGAGTAGATCTTGACGGCGGAGTTGGCTTCGACGGCTCCGGCTGCTCCGCTGACGGTATCATTCGTGCCTGGCGTATTCTGGGTGATCGTGAGCTGGGCAGGCGCCGGCGCGGAAGGCGGTGTGGCGTCAACCGTCCATGTGAATGAGGCGGGTGATGCATCCGCGTTGCCCGCGGCGTCTTTCGCCCGGACGGAGAAAGTGTGCGAGGCGTCGGAGATCCCCGAGTACGCCTTTGGAGATGTGCAGGAGGCATATGCGGAGCCGTCCAGTTTGCACTCGAAGGTGGCCGTGTTTTCCGGACTCGTAAAGGTGAACGAAGCGGAGGTCTGGTTGGTGGGCGAGGAAGGTTGACCGCTGATGGACGTTTCCGGGGCCGCGGTATCGAGCGTGACGGTTGCCGTCAGGCTTGAGGTGGCGTTCCCCAGGGAATCGCGGAACCGGACGTAGACGGTGCGGACACCATCGGCGCCAGGCGCCAGGCTCCAGGTCTTGGAGGTGGAAAAGGGCTCGTAGGCTGAAAACGTCGCATCGTCGTTCGAAAACGCCATTTCCGCGGCGTCCGTGGCGGCGAGCGTCAAGGTGACTCCCAGGGTGCCGGTCACCGTCGCACCGCCGCTGATCGCCACCGTACCGCCCGCAGGTGCGCTGGTCTTCACGGTCCATGCGTACGAGGCGGGCGTCGGATCGACGTTGCCGGCGGCGTCCGTGGATCGGACCGCGAACGCGTGTGAACCATCGGTTAGTGGCCCAGCGATCAAGTGGGAAGACGAGCAGGAGACGAACGCGGCGGAGTCGAGGGAACACTGGAACGCTGCAGACGGATCCGAGGAAGCGAAAGCAAACGCCGCGATTGTCTGATTGGTGAGCGCGGATGGTGTCGTCGAGATCGTCGTCTCCGGGGGCGCGGTGTCGACCGTCCATGTGTATGTGGCGGGCGTGAGATCCTTGTTGCCGGCCTTGTCGGTGGCGGAGACGGAGAGGGAGTTCGACCCTTCGACGGGGCTCAGGGCGAACGGGGAAGCGCAGGTCGCGGCAGGAGCGCCATTCAGAGAACAGGTAAAGGTACACCCCTCACCCCCGCCCTCTCCCGCAAGGGGAGAGGGGGAATTTTGGCAAGTGAAGCCAAAGGTGGCGGCGGAGGAATTGGTCAGTGCGGGCGGCGTGGACGCCGCCCCTACGAAGAGCGTGTCCGGCGGCGCGGTATCCACCGTCCACGCGAACGTCGCCGGCGTCTGATCCTTATTGCCGGCCTTATCGACAGCCGACACGGAAAACTTTTGGGATCCATCCTTCGACAAGCTCAGGACGAGCGGGGAAGCGCATGCCGCCGCGGCTTCCGCGTTGAGTTGGCACATGAAAGATGAATCGGGTTCGGTACTCGCGAACGTGAACGTGGCGGAGGTCTGGTTCGTCAGGAGGGCGGGCAAGCCCGCCCCTACCAGCGTCGTATCCGGCGGAATCGAGTCCTTGAGGGCCAGCTTGAACTTGACTTCGAGGGGGGTTGGGTCGGAATTGCCCAGCACATCGGAGGCCTTCACAAGAAGGGTGTGGTCTCCGTCTTCGGATGGCGGCATGTAGGCCGCCGGACACGAGGCGTAGTCGCCTCCATCAAGGGCGCAACGATAGGTGCAGGCAACCTTGGAGCAGTCGAACACGAAAACGTCAGACGCACCGGTCACCGCGCAGAGCGTTCCGGCTCCGCCGGCGCAGGGCTTCGTCTTGAGGATCGTGTCCGGCGAGGTCAGATCCACTTCCTTCAGTTTGAGCTTGAAATCCTGGGGAGGCTTCACGCCCGCCACTTCAAAATCCTGCCTCACTTTCGTTTCGAGCTGAACGCTCAGGGTCTCGAATGCCGCCTTCACCTGCTCGGTGGTAGGCTTGCTATCCGAGTTGGCTGCACCGGCGATGGCTTGTTGAAGGATGGACTGGGCGGTAGCCGCTGATCCGCCGCTCGAAGGGGACGAAGCGGCGACGGCCGAGGCAATTTCCGTTAGAGTGGAAATACCGTCCCCGTCAAGATCCGGGAGTTCCACCTGGTTCACGTCCAGAGGGGTATCCTTGATTTCGAGTGTCAGGACAGGTCCCACTCCCGCCCCGGAAGGACCGGCCTCGGACTTCTGCACTTTCACTTCGATCGTCGTGGTGACCTTCACGTATTCGACTTCCTGGTGCCCGCGGGAACGGACGCGCGTGCTGATTTGATTCTGGCCATCCTGGGCGGATTTCTTGGGAAGATTGAACGAAATCTCAAACACAAAGGCCGTCTCGCCCTCACCCGCAGATTCGTCGCGTTTGGGCGCCCCTCGAACACCTCCGCGGACGCCGCCGCGGACACCGCCCTGCTCGGCGCCTCGGATTCCCCCGCGGACGCCACCCTGCTCCGCTCCGCGCACGCCCCCCCGAACGCCGCCGCGGATACCTTCCGCCACCATCTCGCCGTTCATGTACACGTCGGCCACCACTTCATCCCCCGCCTTCCCCTGAATGCCGTTCAGCATGGCGGCGATTTCGGGTGAGAGCGGGATATTCATGTCCATGGGGACGACATCTTTCTTGGCCTGTGGGAGTTCGAGGTTGCGAACGCAGGAACCGAGAGTGGTGAGGAGCAAGCCGTGAGCCGTAAGCAGCAGGGCAAGAATCGTGAACCGTGAGGAGCAGAGCGAGAGGCGAGAGGAGGGAGGCGAGAGGCGAGAGAAGAGGGAACAGCCCCGGAGCAGACGACGGGGTGAAGAAAAAAGCACGCGCGAGACTTGCCGCAAACTCAGCCCTGCAAACGACATGCGACGTTTCTAGCAACCACGCAACGTGATGTCAAGTTGTTTCTCAATTTTTTCCAGTAGAAATGTGATGTACGTCACAATCGTGATTATTCTCGTATTTGCAGGGATTTGGGCGGTCAACATTCGGTGGGCGGAGTCAGTACGAGCATTCGAAGTTGAAGTTGGACTTGAATATTTGTCCCCCACCAGGGAATCGATCCTGTGTCTTGGCCCAAGGGCTGGGTTTGCCGAAGGCGCCCGGCTGCGCTAAAAGTCGGCTGTGCCAGCCGTGAAAAGTTCCATCCCCAGCGTTGTCATCGTGGGAGCCGGGTTCGGAGGGCTCTGGGCCAGTGGTCGTCTGAAAAGTGCTGCACTGCAGGTGACGATTTTGGACCGCCAGAACTACCACACGTTCTTCCCCCTCCTCTACCAGGTGGCGGCAGCCGAAATTGAGCCGGAGGAAATCGCTTACCCCGTGCGCAGCATCCGCCAGAAAACTTCGCACGCCCGTTTTTTCGTGGCGGAGGTGCGCCGGATCGATCTTCAGGCGAGACGGATCCTGACCGACGGCCCCGAGCTTCCCTACGACTACCTGATTCTCGCGCCGGGGAGCGTGCCCCATTTTTTCGGAGTGCCGGGCGCGGCGGATTTCGCCTTCCCCCTGCGAACGATGGATGACGGCATCGAGCTGCGGAATCACATCCTGAGCTGCTTCGAGCGCGCCGTCCCGATTGGTGGCATCCAGCCAGTCGCGGGGCGGCTGGGCCATCCTAGCGCCGTTCGTGAACCGGATCCCGCCGAGAGCCGATCTCTGCTTACGTTTGCCATTGTGGGCGGAGGCCCCACGGGTGTCGAATTCGCAGGGGCCCTCGCGGAACTCATTCACGGACCGTTCCGCACAGATTACCCCTCCATCCAGGATGGTGATCCGCACGTCCTTCTCCTCGAGGCGGCGAACGGCCTCCTTCCGGGACAGCCGGCGAACTTGGCCCGATACGCAGCCGACCGGCTTCGCTCCCGGGGAGTGGCCGTGCGGCTCGGGGCCGTCGTCAGCAAAATTGACGAGAGGGGTGTGGGTCTCAAGGACGGTAGCTTTGTTCCGAGCCGAACGGTGGTGTGGACCGCCGGGGTATCGGGTCCACCCGCCTTGGAGCAATGGGGGCTTCCGATGGCGAAGGGCGGGCGGGTCGCCGTTCGGCCAACCCTCCAGGTCCCGGACCATCCGGAAGTGTACGTGGTGGGCGACTGCGCCCACGTGGAGCACGAAGGCCGTCCCCTTCCCGGAGTTGCACCGGTGGCTATGCAGGAAGGCGAGTGGGCTGCAGAGAATATCCGGAGGCAGATCGCCGGAGAGGATCCTGTCCCATTCATGTATAGGGATCTCGGCACGATGGCGGTGATCGGCCGCAACGCGGCTGTGGCTCGCATCGGAAAGCGTTCATTCACCGGCTTTACCGCCTGGGTCATGTGGCTCGTGGTCCACTTGATGAGGCTGATCGGATTTCGGAACCGTCTCGTTGTCTTGTCGAGCTGGGCATGGGATTATTTCTTCTTTGACCGAGTTGTTCGCTTGATCCTTCCGTCAACGCACCGAAGGGACTCCGCGCGAGCGTTCAAACCGGGATCACCCGGAGGGGCGCAAGAAACGTAGGGGGCCGTGCCACGATTTTGCATCGCGGGCCCGTCGTGGTACATTTGGACGCGGGAGGTCACCATGAGATTCCATGCAGCCGTGTCCCTGCTCGCTTTCGTCATCCTCACAGCCGCGTGCGCGAGCGATTCCACACCGCCGAAACAGAAGGAATTGAGCCTCGATGTGCCGGTCCTCTCTCAAACCGCAGTGGCCTTGGAAGGCATGGGCGAGCTGGAGGCCACACTCGCCGTAGATGGACAGAACCTGTCGGGAGTTCGCGGCGGGGTTCGAGGCGGAGTTCGTGGAGGCGTGAGGGGAGGGGTCCGAGGCATCGGGACGCGTGACGCGGGGCGCGAGACGCAGGCAAGAGGGGGACCGGCGTCCGGTGCCTTGCGATCAGCGCAATCTTCGGAGTTCCCGGTTTACAATGTGACCTACACGTTCGAATCCATTCCCGAGAGTCTGGCGAGCGGCTCGCATCGTCTGCATCCGATCTTCGTTCGGGCCACCGATCCGGTGGGAGAGGAGCGCGGGCTCTGTTGGTTTGAGTTTGACAAGGAGCTGTCGTCCGACGGGGCGCTCGTGGATCCCCTGATCGATCCGAACAGCGAGCTGTTCGGGATCCCCGACGACGACCAGGACGGTGTGTCCAACCTGGTCGAGCTGGCGATCGGGAGCGATCCGACGAATGCATCGGCCCGCCCCTCCGCCGATGAGATCAGGGCGAAAGGATTCGACGCGACGCCGCCGGAGACCACGATCACAAGCTGCACGGCAGCCTCTGGGGGTGGTCGGACTGTGGAGTTTTCATGCTCGGAGCTGTGCGCCGATGCGACCAAAGAAGGCGACCTGATCGGCTCATCGTCCCTGGCCGCGATGGCCCGGGACGACGCAAGGAACGCAGCTCAGGATGAGCTGCAGCATACGTCGCAACCGACGCTCGCCTGTGCGGTCACCGCCCAGATCGCCCAGTGCGGCTTCCGATGCAAAGTGGACGGCCCGTCAGGGGAAGGGAGAGTGGAGGTTTGCCGTAGCGGCTTCGTCGCAAAATCTTCGGGGGCCGGGAAATACACTTTCAGCGTGCGGGCTCTCGACGGCTTTGGGAATGCCGACACGACTCCGGCCACATGTGAGTGGAACGAACCATAATCCTCTCGCATCTTGGGGCTGAATGCCCCCATCTCCGGGCAAAAAAGTCCGAATTCGCGCCCTCCAAGGCCCCATCACACCCCTGAAAAGTGATTTGGCACACATTTGCTAGGAGGAAGGCTAAGTACATGAACGCATACCGTACAAGAACCAATGGGAGGGTTCTTTGCCCTCCTTCAGAAAGGGGTGAGTCATGAAATACATCCGTTCTCTTGGAACAATCGTTTTCGCCGGCTCGATCCTCGCGTGCGAAGTGAGCGGGACCGGGACCGGAACCACAGTATCGAAGGAACCGAGCGAGAATGAACAGACGGCTCAAGCCGTCGCCTCCGTTGCGGATACCACCCAGACTCTGAACGAAACGGTGGAGACGGTTCAGACCGTCACCGAACTGACCTCCACGGTGGAGAGCTTGAGCGAGACCGGCTCAACACTCCAATCGGCCTCCTCGGCCGGATCGGCGACCTCAACGACCTCCACCCTTGGCGGAATCCGCGGCGCTCCGGCGCGTGCCGATGCCGCGGCCACCGAAACGCCCGATTTCGGCAAGTGTGATGCGACCCCCACCGACGCCGCACCACTCCCGTGCCACTGCATCTACAAAACCCCCGAGAAATTCGGGCTGGACCAGGATGCCAAGTGCGCGGAACACGTCCCGGGCGCCGCCAAGGCCGTCGTGGCCACCGTGCGCATCAAGACTACCGACGAGGCCGACATCTACAAAATCACGATCAAGGCCGTTGTACCCGCCAAGGCCGACCTGCCGGCGGACGTCAAGAAGCATTGCGTCGTGGCGGGGACGGAGATGACCTGCTCGGCGGATACCGTTGTCGTGAAACGTTGCAAGGACGACGGAGTCACCTGCTTCTTTGTGCCCGCCCCGGCGATTCCCGAGGGCAGTGTGGTGTTCATCAACCGTCGATTCGAGCTTCCGGATGATTACAAGGCCCCGGAGGATTTCAAGGATCAGACCGCGGTCACCACATGGCTCAAGGCCATCCTTGAAGGCTGGAACACGGCGAAGAATGACGACGAGCGCCGCGCCTTCATCAAGCGCTTCCTGATCGTGGACAACGGCTGGGTCACCGAGATCAAGAGAGTTCAGTGCGAACCGGGAAATGAGAAACAGAAACCCGGCGAGCCGTGGTGCCCGGATTTCCGCCCGCCCGCGGAAGGGAAGGACGGCGCCCAAGCGCCGCATCCGGTAAAAGAGAGCGGAATGCGGTTCATCTCGCGGCAAGTGCCCCCGCCGGTCCTCCCCGGCGAGACGCCCTCCGCAGAGCCGGCCAATCTTGGCCACTACGAAGTGGATTTCCGGATGATCGATTTGAAATTCAGAATGCCGGGCGAGCAGCAGCCCCGCAAGACGCAGGCGTTTCGTGTTGCGCTGGAGAAGCCCGGCGAGGCATGCACACCGGTCGACCTCAAAGGCCAGCCTCTCTCCGGAGCGCCCAGCGGACGGCTGATCACCGCCACGCACGCGGCCATCGAGGCGCACGGCGGATACGAGAACGGCGGTCGAAAGGCGTGCCGTGCCGTGGAGAAAGTAAAACTCGAATCCGGCAAGGTCGTCACGCCGACGAGTTGGGTGAGCCAGGAGTTCGCGCGACTCCAGATTCTGCCGGTCCCGCCGCCCGACAAGGCCCCGGCGCGATATCCCGTAACGCGCGAGGAAAAAGGGAAGCACTACCTCGTGGTCGATCCGCCCGAGAAGGTGCAAAAAGAGCGCGAGGAGAAGGTCGGGACGGTTGCCGACAAGGATCGGCGGCCCGGCGCGGGTGGAACCACGGCCACGGGAACCGATACGAACCGACTCCGCGGAGTCGAGGATCGAGCGACGGGTGAAGGGGTCGCCGCGGTTGCCAAGGCCCAATCGGACCGGTGCCCCGGCCACGGCGAGGGAATCACCAACGTCACCATCAAGTTCAATGACGGCCGCATCGACGAGAGGGTCCATCGTTACCTGAAAGAAGAGGGCGTCTGCCAGCCCACTCCGCTCGACGAGGATGGAAATCCGATTCCTGTAGAGGAGGATGAGAAGGGGAATCTCAAGATTAAGATCAAGGACAAGAAAGGTCAGGACTTGGACGTGTCCGTCGAGAATCCCGAATCCCCATCGAAGACCATCAAGATCAGCGCCGGGTTCGTTTCAGGCTACATCAACCTCCACGAGGCGGACGAAAATGGCGTCATCGGCGAAGGGACACTGAACGTCACCGTTCCGGGAACGAGCGTCGAGGTCAGCCTAACGATGACCGAGGCCGGATGGCAGCATGTGCAAGGGAAGGCCACGATCAAGAGCGGAAAGAACGGCACGAAGACCATGCTTTTCTGGCAGGATCGCACTGAGAGTGGCGCGTTGATCAAGTTCAAGCTGGTTGCGTCGGGCGAAATCACCGTCGCCGAAAGCGCGGAAGCCCAAGCCGAAGCCGCCTCAGCTGAAGGATCGCTGGACATGACAGTTCCCTCCGATTCGTCCAATGCCTGCGAGGAGGTGGGACAGGGAAGCCTCAACGAAGCCGGCACGGGGTATTCCCTGACGGTTTACGAAGACACGAGCACCCTGATCAGGATCGGAAACAACACGGTGAATGTTCCTGTCGGCTGCGCGGGCGGAGGAACGCCGGCGACGACAACGGCCGACACCGTCTCCGCGGCAACGAAAGGCTAGCCGGAAAGCAAGTCAGGTCCTCCTTCTACGATTGCGCCCTCCATCCGCTGATGTGGCGGATGGGGGGCTTTTTTTCGGGGGGTTCAGCCGTCAGCGATCAGCCTTCTATCTAGGCTAAGCCTCTATAGCGGACCATAGAGGCTTAGCCTAGATAGGGGATCCCAAAAACATCTTCTCCGAAGACTTCCTTCTCGATCGCCAGGATATCGGGGCGAATCTCGCCCTCGTGAAGCTCGGTATAGTCCCGGTAGCCCGTGAATTTTTCCGGCTCGAACGCCCGAACGCAACTGTTGAAAAAGAGATTCAGAATGGCGAGGAACTCTTCGCGCGGTCGGAGCAGCGGCATACCGGAATTCTCGGCCAGCCGGGTGGCCTTCGCCACGAATCGACCGAAGAAGCCGAAGCAGTCCATCCCGACCGCCTCGAACGCGTCCTTGTAGTCCCAAATGAGTTTGGCGGCGGGCAGAAGGAGAAGCTCCCGGGCGAGCCTGTCGCGCCGACTGTTCGTCACCTCCTCCGGGACGTTCCCAGCCTCGTAGTAGTTCTTCGGGAACCCCACGTGTCGCGATTCATCGAGGTGAAAGACCGGGAGGATGTGGCGCAGTCCGGGGAAATCGGCAAACTGGGCGAAGAGCGACGTGGCGAAGCTCTCGAGCACCACGTTCATGCCGTAGAGCTTCAGGTACGGGCGCGCCTGCGCAATTTTTTCGAATGTGATGAAGGCGGAATCGTGGAGGGGCACGCTGTGGCCCAGCGTCCGGACCATCGCGCGGAGGACGATGAAGTGCTTCGCTTCCTCCATCACCTGCATGGCCATCCCCATCTTGGAGCCGGTGCCGGTGACCACCGGAAGAAGGGTCGAACTCGTGTAGAGCGCATACGCCTCTCCGTGCGCGATGAGCGACATCAGTTTGCAGACCGCTTCCCGCTGCTCCGGGGAAAAGGCTTCCTCGAATTCGCGGCGGACGTCCTCCGAAGTGGCGCGTTCCATCAGCTCGTCCGTTTCGCCCTTCTGGGCGTCGGGGTCCACGCCCAGCTTTTCCACCTCGGTCGCATCGTGAAATCCGAGGTACGGGGCCTGAACCTCCGCCTTCCAGATCTTGCGGAGGGCTTTTTCATAGACTTTGCGGGTGAGCTCTTCCATGTCGCCCCCTCGAAACGCGTGCGCACGGTCGTCGTAGTCGTTGGCCTGAGTTCTTTCCAGCTTCCGCCTCCAGCGGGGCTCGACCCAATTGTACGCCGCCGCCGCCAAGGGTCCCCCGTGGCAGAACGCCGCCCAGGTCGCTTTCTGACGCATCGCCGCCATCGTGTTCATGGTTTCACCTCCCCTGAGGGATTTCCCCCAAGAATCTTCACGAGGACCTTCTTGAAATCTTCAAACGCGCGATCGCCCCGGCCGGGATCGGCCGAGAACAGGGCGTGACCGCAGAAACCGATCAGCGCGGCCATGACGATATCTGCAAAGCTCTCTGCGCTCATATCGAGCTGGTTCTGAAGCGGGCCCAAGACCGTTCGAATGCCTCCGACCAGGAGCGCCCGTTGTTCCTCGATGGAGTGGACCACCCTGCGCTTCAAAGTTTTCCGTGTCATCGATCGGGCGGCCAAGTCCATGAACACCGGTAGGAGCGGCTGCGCCTTTTTCAGGAGCTTCCACAATTCGTCGAACGCCCACAGGGCCTGCTGAACCGAGGGACCGAGCTGCGACGTGGCGCCCTCCACGCGATCGGAAATCTTGCGAAAGAGCAGGGATTGCACCTCCAGCAGAAGCTGCTCCTTGGATTTGAAATGGTAGTGCAGCAGACCTTTTGAGACGCCGGCTTCGCGCGCGATGTCGTCCATGGACGTGGACTGAAACCCGTTTCGATTGAAGCAGGTGAGCGCGGCTTCGAGGATGGCCTGCATCGAAGCGGCCCGGCGCTCCGCGTGGCTTCGACGCGGATGCGCCATCGCCCGCTGCGATCGGCCTCCCGCCCTCCGTGGGAAGATTGGTGTTACGCTTGCTTGCATAGTCATCATACTGGCACTTGCCCCAGGTCGGCTCACCTTCCTGGCTCGCCCTGATCAGGCAAGTACCGCACCATCCTTGGCTGGCTAGCCAGTCAGTATTACATCCTACGGAAACCATGTGGACCTGTCAAGTCCCCATTAGTTTCCCGGCCGGCTCATCGATTTTTTGGGTGGGGACGGGTATGCTCCGCAGCCGGCGGGATGATGACGATGAGGATGAGCACATGGGCGATGAGTCTCTTGCTTCTCGTGGCGATGGCATCTATCGCTCGAGGCGACGAGAGGACGCCGTTGGCAGGGCGCCTCCTCGAAAAGGGCACCCGCCGTCCTATCGAGGGAGGAACAGTGATGGTGCTTGAGACCTCCGAATTTGCTCTCACGGATCGCTCGGGGAACTTCATCCTAGCCACTCCAAACACACTTCCCCTCACATTCAAGATCCTCGCCCCCGGATACAAACCCTTTGAGGAAAAAATCGATTCTTGGCTGGACGGACGACGGGTGACGGACGACGGACGACGTTTTTTCTACCTCGATCCCGAAGTCGTCTCCTCTCTCGAAGTGCTCGTGGAGGCCGAGGCCGAGCGGCGGGAAACGGCCCGGAGAGTCATCACCCGGCAGGAGGTGCAGAAAGCGGCCGGAACCGGGGGGGACGCCATCAAGGTGGTGCAAGACATGCCGGGGGTGGCCCGCACCCCTTTTTCGGGGGGGGGGTTGATCGTTCGCGGTTCGGCCCTCGAAGACACCGGCGTCTACATGGACGGCCACGAGATCCCGCTCCTCTTCCATTTCGGCGGCCTCACGAGTACGTTCAACTCCGATCTCATCCGCGACCTCCGCTTCTACCCAGGCGTCTACTCCGTGAGGTACGGCCATGAGATGGGCGGCATTGTCGACATCCGGTCGCGCGCCGGGGACGCCACCGGCACACATGGGTACGTGGACGCCGACTTCTACGATGCGGGCACTCTTTTGGAGGGACCCGTCAAGAATTTCTCGTACACTGCGTCCCTCCGACGGAGCTACGCGGATGCCATCATCAAAGCGGCCGTCCCGGAGGATGTCGTCCGATTCACCCTCGCTCCCCGCTACTATGATTACGAGGCTTCCGTCGGGGGTCGATTCCTCCCGCGCATGTCCGGGTCACTCATGGCGTTCGGATCGGACGACAAGATGGCCCTCGTGCTCGAGGAACCGCCGGGTCGAGAAGTGGAGTTTTCGGGTAATTTCAATTCCAACCTGTATTTCCATCGCCTGCTCGCGAAATGGAGCTGGGATCTCGGGGCGAACCTTCGAAATGAATTCTCGACGGCCGCGGGTCCGGACCGCATCCTCTTCCGAATAGCCGAACTCAGCCATCTCAGCATCCGGATCTGGAACACTTCGCTAAGGGATGAGCTCTTCTACCAGCCCACTCCCTGGCTCACGCTCTACCCCGGGATCCATTTCGTCTGGGGCAGAGGCAACTACGACGCGAGATTCCCCCGAATCCCGAGGGAGGACGACCCCGAGCATGCCTACGACCCGGTCTCGGTTCGCGACGCCGACGGCGTCCTCGCCGGCTCGGCGGTCTCGCCCTACCTAGAAGCCGTGATCCGACCGATCAGTCGGATCAGCCTGACCCCAGGGGTGCGATTGGACCGCTACACTATCCAAAATCAAACACCGATTTCCCCGCGGATGACCGCGCGATATCAGCTCTTGGAACCGCTCACGTTCAAGGTGGGCGCAGGCCTCGTTCACCAGCCCCCCGAACCGCAGGACGTGGCCGAGGGAATTGGCCAGCCGGAGCTGGGCGTCCAGCGCGCGGCCCAGTACACGGGCGGATTCGAGGTCGATCTCCCCCGAGGATGGAGCGGCGACATCCAGGGATTCTACAAAGACCTGTCGCTCCTCGTGGTCCGAAAGGCCGAATCCGACATTTCCAACTACGATCCTTCCGATCTTGAAAACGGCGGCATCGGCCGCATCTACGGAAGCGAAGTGTACCTCTCATGGAAGAACCCCCGCGGATTCGCCTGGTGCAGCTACACGCTCTCACGGAGCGAACGACGCGACCACCCTGGAGAAGACTATCGATTCTTCAGCTTCGACCAGACTCACATCCTGACCGTGGTGGGCACGCTGAGCTTGACGGCGAAATGGGACCTCGGAGCGCGCTTCCGATACTCCACGGGCCGCCCGGAAACCCCGTTCATCGATTCGATCTACGACGCGGATCGCGACCGGTACATCCCGATCCCCGGGGAACTTTATTCCGTTCGAATCCCCGGGTTTCACCAGCTTGACGTGCGCGTCGACCGGCGCTGGAGATTCAATACGTGGATGCTGACAAGCTATCTCGACATCCAGAATGTGTACGTGCAGAAGAACCCCGAGGGGTTTTCCTACAACTATGACTACAGCGAACGGCAGGCCGTGACGGGCATCCCCATCTTTCCGTCTTTCGGCCTTAGAGCGGAGTTCTGATGAACGTGAAGGGTGAAGA
Source organism: Nitrospirota bacterium (assembly GCA_016180645.1). Classification (NCBI taxonomy): domain Bacteria; kingdom Pseudomonadati; phylum Nitrospirota; species Nitrospirota bacterium. The sequence continues at coordinate 13,945 of JACPAV010000060.1, forward strand.
GTGATGGGTGAAGGAAGAGAAGGCCGGGGCGCCAAGGGTCGGATCCTGCACATCACCCTTTACTCATCACTCATCACGGCCGTGCTGAGCACGGCCTGCGGCATCGACCAGGGAGAGCCCACGTTCGTCGACAAGCCGCGCATTCTCGCGATGAAGGCTGAACCGCCGGAGATCCAACGAGAGGGCGAGTCGCGGCTGAGTGCCTTGGTCGCCTTGCCGGACGATTTCGATCCATCCGCCCCGCCCCCCCTGCTCCTCTGGGGACTCTGCGAACTGACCGGAACCGTGACCGGGCAGAGCTGTGCCGATCCCGAATCCGCGAAGGTTTTGGGCGCCGGCGGCCCGGAGGAATCGATCCCGATTGCGGACCCCACTCCACCCCCTCCGATCCTTTCCGGGGACGGCGAGAAGAATCATCAGGGGATCTCAGCGCCGCCGGAATTTTCCATGCAACCCCTGCCCGTTCCGGTGCCTTTCCTCATCGGTCTGTTCGCCAAGGCGGGAGACAGGGAGATGAAGGCTTTCAAGCGGTTCATCGTCAGCGGCTCCACGAACCCCAATCGGAATCCCGTGATCACGGACGTGATGATCGACGGCGCACCGCTGGCCGACCTTTCCGCCTTGGAGCCCGAAAGAGAGTACACACTGGAAGTCCAGGTTCCGGAGGATGCCGCTCAATCCTACGCGGATCTTTCGCCGACCGGGGGGGGGCGGGAGAAGACCGAGGATCTGTTCATCGCCTGGTTCAGCACCGCCGAGGGGCTCGAAAAGGATCGATCCTTCGGAGTACCGTACGAGAACAAGTGGCGTGCCCCTCGGAAGCCGCCGGAATCGGGAAAAGTGCGATTTTGGGTCGTCCTTCACGACAGTCGCGAGGGAGTTGACTGGAAGAGCTTCGACCTCACCTTCGCAGAATAACTTCTCTTAATTACTTATATATCAATGCGAATGGCGTGGCACTAACCGTTTAGTTGACAACGTTGACGGTTCGTGTCACCATATCAGTCCAAGGAGGACGCGATAATGGAAGCGCTGACAACTGAATCCCAGGCCGCGCCGCAAACCGGGAAATCCTCCATCCTTCCGCCCCTGACACGTCGTTATGCCGTTGAACGAAACCTCAAGCGGCTGGATCGCGGCCTCTACCGCGCCTACAAGCTCAGGAAACGAGCGATGCCGTATGACGACACGACGGCCACCTTCTTCGGCGGAGACCTGGAAGAGCTGACCCACCGCAACTACGAAAAAGCGCTCGCCAATCTCTGGAAAGCCGAGGTGGTCGCCCCGAGCCTCGGCTTCCGCGATGCGTCCCGCGAGGAGCGACGCCCCACCGATGGCAATGCCGCTCCCCAATCCCAGGAGACGCGCGATCTCGTCGAGAAAGCACGCTCCGACGGATTCCGGGATGCCATCCGGTCCGCCCTCGATCCCGATCAGCGCCGCGCCCTCGCCCGAATTCTTTCCATCATCCTTCACGGCGAAGCGCACGCCTTGTTTGTTTCGGCTTCCCTTGTCCCGCATGTCCGCGGGACCGGCGCCAAACTCGGAATGGCCATGCAGGTCATGGAAGAGGCGAAACACTTCGTCGTCATGCGCGAGGTCGTGAAGCGGATCGACCGCGTGTATCCCCAGAATTTCTCCGATTTCTTCGCGCTGGACATGATCCTCCGCGCAAGACCGATGGACCGCCTGTTCGGCATGAACCTCGTGGTCGAAAGCGTGGCGATGACGTTCTTCTCCACGTTCACCAACTATCCCGGACTGTCCCAGATCCTTCCCTTTTTCCACAAGGACGAAAGCCGCCACAGCGCCTATCCCAAATCCTACACGGCCTTTGCCCCGCTCTCGTTCTGGACCAAGCACAGCCCCCTCGCCCGGCAGCGGCGCATGAATCTCGTTTTTCCCCTCCTCCTGCTTCTCGTGACGCTAAAAGAGGACTTCGACAAAGTGGGCCTGGACATTTTCGAGTTCGGCGGGAAACTTCTGGATAAGGTGTCACGCCTCGCCGAGCAGACGGGCTTCTACCTTCCCCTCCCGCGGGCGGACATGATGCGGATGTACAATCTCGTCTTCAACCTCCACCTTCGGATGACGGACCGGGCGCACTTCGAGGGCTTCCGCGACTACACCCAGCACCACAGCTACCGCATCCGGGAGGATCTCCAGGAGGTCGAAGATCAGATCTACGGAACGGGCTCTTCCGGCGCGTCCGGCTGGTACCACCGGTTGATGGAGGGAGTATACGGACGTCTGGCGCGCGCCATCGATCCATCGCACCCTCGCGCCGCGACGGCCTGAGCACGGGATCAAAAGCAAGCTGTTGTAGTTTAGTCAACATGTCCGCTTTACTGTTGAGTGAAAATGTCCTCCCCCGCGCGTGGCATGGATGAGGGGGGAGCGGGGGGAGAGGGGGTCCGATTGTTGCGGCGCAGAGTTCGGAGGAGCCGATCCTGACCCGGTTTTTCCGTTTCGAGTAGAATTCGGTG
>JACPAV010000061.1 GCA_016180645.1 Nitrospirota bacterium
GTCGCACGCCTGACAATCGATGAAAAAGAAACCTCGAAAACATACCCCCACGGCAGCCCCCGGAAAAGCCAAATTCACGCCGGATTCAGGTTAAGGCTCCGCTACAAGGGGAGGGCGAAGAAGGGATGGGGAGGGTGCAGCGGGTGGAGGGAAAGGGGAAGGTATTTGGATCGAGGGGTGGCCTCGGAAAAGTGTTTACGCAACGCTCGATGGTTCTGGAGTTTCGAGGTCAACATCGATAGACTCGGCCGATGAGCAATCCCCATTCGCACCTCCTCCTTGGCGCGCATGAATCGATCGCCGACGGATTTCATTCGGCCTGCGTGAGGGGGGAGGAGGATTCCTGCGAGGTCATCCAAATCTTCACCCGCAGCTCGCGCCAGTGGTCGGCGCCCAAGCTGAACCCCGAAGACGTGTCCGAATGGGAGAATGCCGTGGCGCGATCCACCGCCCGGCCGTTCCTTGTTCACGATTCCTACCTCATCAACCTCGGCTCGCCGAAGAAACGCATCCACGCCGCTTCGATGCGCGCGTTCAAGGACGAACTGGTTCGGGCCGAAGCCCTCTCGATCCCCAATCTGGTCATGCATCCCGGCGCGCACATGGGGGAGGGGGAAGAAGTCGCGCTGGAGCGCATCGCGGAGAGCATCACGAAAGCCATCCAGGAAACGTCAGGCCACCGCGTTCGCATTCTTCTCGAAAACACGGCAGGCCAGGGCAGCACGGTGGGATATCGATTCGAACACCTGCGGCGGATCCTAGACCTTGTGAATAATGAAGACCGTATGGGGGTGTGTCTCGATACATGCCATCTGTTCACATCGGGTTACGACATCCGCACGAGCGAGGGGTATCACCGCGTGTTCCAGGAGTTCGAGCGAATCGTCGGCCTAAAGTGGCTCAAGGCCTTCCACTTGAACGATTCGAAGAAGCCACTCGATTCCCGCGTGGATCGTCACGAGCACATCGGGCTCGGTCATATCGGTCTCGATCCATTCCGATGGCTGATGAACGACGAGCGGTTCGCCCACTTGGGCGGAGTATTGGAAACTCCAGTCCGCGAAAACCGCCGAACGTTCAAGGAGGATCTGGAGGTGCTTCGAGGCCTCAGGATCAACCCCAAATCGGCTTGACTTTGCGGCATCGCACGAGTAGCGTAGCCAGAATGCGTACTTCTATGAAAACCTGTGGGAATCCCCGCGAGATCTCATTTCGACTCGGCGCCCTCGCCGCGTTGCCGCTCCTCATCGCGTCCTGCGGAGGCGGAGGAGGGGGCGGGGCGAAAACGGTCATCACCCAAAAGTGCCAACCAGACATTGAATGCACTCTCAAATACGAGCCCGAGATCAACGGCGCAAAGAAGCTGCTATTTGAGCTCTCTATCCCCGCAGGCGCACTGGAAGAGGCAGTGGAGATTTCGATCGAGAAATCGGACGAGGAAGACCCGGGGCTGTCTGCGGAAGCGACCTACAAGGTACTTCCGGAGTCGCTCAAGTTCGTCGCCGGCAAGAAGGCAGGTCTCATCCTGGGGTACGGAGAGGAACTTGACAAGCTCACGGAGGAACAGAAGCTCGAGCTGGCTCTCAGCGAAGAAGGGCTTCGGATTGGAAAAAGGAATCTTGAGGGAGGGTTCGACCTCGTGAAGGATTCCGGTCCTCCCCGCCTGGATGTGGATCAGATCACGGGCGAAGTGACCGGCCCCGGTGAATACGCCGTGGTGTACAACCCCCTCATTTTTTCCGTCTCTCCGGAAGTAGGGCGTCCGACCACCGTCGATCCAGCGGGCACGAAAACTGACGGTACGACCATCACGGTATCGGGGCTGAACTTCAAGGCTGATGAGGGCACTCTGGTTGTCATGTTCAACAAGATTCCGGTCACGGAGGACATCAAATATGCCGACGGCAAGGGCGACTCGGAATTCACCCTCATTCTGCCTGAGCTCTCCGCAGGAAAGAAGGAAGAGGACCTCAAAGGCGCGCTGACCATTACCGTGACGAACAGCAGCGGCAAGAAACGGACAAGCAACGCTGTGATGTGGGGCTTCGGGACCGGATTCGACGCGGCGGTGTATGATTTGTCCATCTCGAAGGGCAAGCTGGCCCAGCCGGGATCGGAGTGCACGGAGGCCGAGTGTTTTACTCAGCCGTGGGGAATCGCCGTGGATCAATTTGATTGCATCTACGTCGCGGATTCCGCCAACCATCGCATCAAGAAATTTACGTCCTCGATCACGCCCGTGAGCAAAGATACGGCGTGCGTGGCATTCGATCCCACCGGAAGTGCCCCCACCTTCATGATTGGGAAGAAGGGCGATCCCGCGGTGGACGACAAAGGCGCAAGCACCGAGATCGGAAAGGAACCCCTCTTTAACACGCCGTTGGGTCTGGCGGTGGATGTGAAGGGAAATATTTACGTGGCGGACAGTTTGAACCACCGGGTCGTCATGTTGGACAAACTCGGAAAGGTGGTCGCCCTCTTCGGCAAGTATGGAACCGGGACCGACAAGACGACTGAGAAGGCAACCGAGGACGAGCTCAACCAGCCCTCCGGCATCGCCGTGGACCCGGATGGGAACCTATACGTTGTGGATACCCTCAACAACCGGATCGTCTATTTCAAGATAACCACCGCGACGACCAAGAACGATAAGGACATCGAAACGACAACCACCACGGCGAAACAGGACACCGCCCGCAAGCTCGGACCCACTCTCGGCGATGCTGTGGGGAAGGCGACGGCCATCAACTTCCTGGGGGAACCTTCGGCCGTAGCCTACGACTCCGCCAGCACGCCGCATCGAATTTTCTTTGCGGATCCCGGCAACTACCGGGTGGTCTACTTCAAGCGGAATGCGGACAAGAAGATCGATGAACTCGACAAGGCGGTCGGGCAGCCGGCCCGGACGAACGAAGGAAAGGATGATCTGTTCCTGAAGCCTGTCGGGGTGACGGTGGACATCCGCAGTTCAATCTACGTGGTGGACAAGCTCGCGGCCCGCGTTCAGAAGTTCGATCGCAGCGTCAGGGCTCTTCCAAGCTCGGTGGGGAATTCGAAGGACAGGACCCAGCTCTCCGAACCCACAACGATGGTCGTGGATTCCAAGGCCAGCTTATATGTCCTCGACCGTGCGCTGAGCAAGGTCCAGAAGTTCTCGCCCCGTTAGAGGTTTCCTCGAGTGGTTTCGCGGAGCCTGAAGGCTCCGCTACGGAATCATCGTTTCTCCCTTGTAGCCGGCCTTTTGGGGTCCTCGTCGAACCGCCCCTGAATGAGCTACAGTCTCGTCAACTCCACCAGGACAACGGTGATGTTGTCCATCCCACCCGCGATCTTCGCGCGCTCGATCAGGTCATCGGCCATCGTGTCGAGGTTGTCCCCGCTCAGCGCCTCCAGGATTTCGTCCGCACGGATCATATTCGTCAGGCCGTCCGAGCAAAGCAGGTAGCGGTCTTTCTCGCGCAGTTCGTTCTGGAAAACATCCACGTCCACGTGCTCGTCAAGCCCCACGCATCGCGTCACCACATTTTTCAAATAGTGGGCCTCCGCCTCCACACTGGATAGCCGCCCCTCGCGAACCTGCTCCTGGACCCACGAGTGGTCCTGGGTTACGAGATGGAGTTCTCCCTCCCGGACCAGGTAGGTGCGGCTGTCTCCGAGGTTGGCGACGTAGGTGTACAAGCCGTCCTCATTCGCCGGGTCCACCCACAAGGATGTGAGCGTGGTCCCCATGCCTTTGTATTTCGGATTGTTCTTGGCGTACTCGTAAACGATGCGGTTGGCTTCCTCCATCGACTTCCGCAGGATGACTTCGTGTGCGTCCCGAGGGGCGGCCGGTCCTTTGAACGCGCGGGTGAGACGGTGGAAGAGCGGTTGCCGCTGGGTGGATTCCGGATCATCCGCCGAACGCTCTCGCACATGTCGCAGGAGGCCGTCTTGAAGCCCCTTGACACAGAGTTGGCTCGCCAGTCCCCCGCCGATGTGTCCGCCCATGCCGTCGGCCACGGCGTAGAGACCCATTTCCTCATTCACGAGGAAGGAGTCCTCGTTCTTCTCGCGCCAGTTGCCGATGTCCGTTCGAGCCGCATGCCGGATGATCATGGTCGTAGGCCTGCACCCCCACCCACACCCTCCCCCTTCGAGGGGGAGGGGAACAAAGGTTCGCGCCGCTCCCTCTCGTCCCTTCCCCCCTTGAGGGGGAAGGTGGGGATGGGGGGTGCTGAAAGGATGGTCATGGTCAGTTCCCGCTGATCTGAAGGTTTGAGACGAGGAGCGAGGGGGAGCCGATCGATCCCATGAATCGGAGGTCGTTGGCCACGGCATCCACGTGCTTGAAAAGCGTTTTCAGGTTCCCCGCAATCCCGAATCCGCGAAGGGGGCCGGCGGGCTTCCCTTTCGCAATCTCCTGCCCCACGGCGCCGAGCGAGAATTCGCCCGAAATTGGATCTGCCGTGTGGAGGCCGATGACCTCCGTGATGAGCACGCCGCTTCCGCACTCTGAATGGAGACGGTCCGGAGACCACGTTCCGGCTTCCACGTGCAAGTTGGAGGGTGCGAGGACGGGGGCAGATTGGCTCGCGCCGCGCCGCGCGTTTCCCGTCGAGCCGCGCCGGCTCTTGTTGCCCCAGTAAGTGTCGCAGAGGAGGGTGCGAAGCAGGCCTCGTTCCACAACCGTGGAGCGCTGGGCCGGCACGCCTTCGCCGTCGAAGGGCGCCGCGTTCGCCCCGCGGGTTTCCAAGCCATTGTCGACCAGCGTGAGATGTTTCGAGAGGATCAACCGGCCCACCGCATCGCCCCAAAGCGACTTCTTCTTCATCGTATTCTCGACGAGAAACGAGGGCGCAAGGAGGGATAGAAATTCGGCGGCCACGTGGTTTTCCAGGACCACGGGACACTCCCGGGTTTTCGGAACACGGCCTCCCAGTCGGGATACGGCTTTGCGGGCGACTTTTTTCCCGAGCGCTTCGGCGTCGAGTTCGTGGAGAAACGAGGAAAATTGGAAATCCCACGCGTTTTCCGATTCTCCGCCTTTCTCCGCCACGGCCATGAGACTCAGACTGCAATAGGTTTTCGAGTAACTCGACTGGAGTCCGTTCGAATTGGCGAGATAGACCGTTCCGAAGATCTCATCGTAGGCGGACTTCCGAACGCGCTTCACGGCCCGGTGGGCCCGGAGCGAGGAGGCTTCCAGCTCGAGCGCGAGCTTGATCTTCTCCTCATCGGGCGTGGAAGGGACGTGTGCGTCGTACAGGTTGACCGCGGGGAGTGGTGCGGGTGTCGACTTGGGGAAGGCATGGTGTTCGTCCGCATCCAGGCACCGAGCCGTTCCCGCGGCAAATTGAAGCGCCCGGCGCACGGCATCCGGCGTGAGTTGAGTGGCATATGAAAAGCCCATGCGTCCGTCTAGAAGGAGGCGGACCCCTAGGGTCGTCGTCTCTGCACGGTCTCTCGCATGGATCTCCTGCCCTTTGACTTCGATGCTTTGCTCCGCGAGATGGGCTACGTAGGCTTCCCACTGGCGGGCCTTGAGGCGCCTGGATTCGATCAGGATCGTTTCCAGGATCCGTTCAATCGCGCCCTCTTCCAAAGCCTGCACGGTTACAACTCCCGGATGACGGCGATTTCCTGGCAGTCCTTAAACCGCGAGCAGTAGACACAGTCTTTCCACACCTTCTGTGGAAAGCTGAGACGATCGGCCACGGCGAATCCGGTCCGCTTGAAAAACTCGGGCCGGTAGGTGAGTGCGAACACCCGGCGCAGGCCGAGTTTGCGCGCCTGCCGCAGGCAGCGCCGCACGAGTTTGATGCCCCAATCCTGGCCGCGATGGCCGGCGTCGACCACGAGCGATCGGATCTCGCACAACTCCGGAGAGTAGATTTTGAGGGCGCACGTTCCGATCATACTCCTCGATCGGTTGGTTGCCACGACAATGGTGGGGAGGTCCTTCGTGATGTCCTCCTCGTCGCGCGGCAGGATTTCCCCCCTTTGCGCCTCCTGCGAGATGAGACGCAGGATTTTCGGGATGTCCGAGGTGGTGGCGGGACGGATCATCCCACCACCCTCTTCAAAATCTCACATTTCAAATTTGAAATCTCAAATTCGGAGGAAGGGGGTGGGATCATGGCCTGCGACTCGGCAAGGAATTCCTTCTCAAACGACACGGCGGGGAACGGCGAAACTCCCATCCGAACGGATCGGTCGATGCTAGCGTGGAGCTATCCGCAGCAACTCTGCGGCGTAGGCACGCGCCTTATCCGATATTTTTTCTCCCCCGAGCATGCGGGCCAGCTCTTCGAGCCGTTCCTCGCGGCCGAGTTCGACAATTTCCGTAACCGTCCGCGATCCCGCGCGGCGTTTGCGAACGAGAAAATGGGCGTCCCCGAAACAGGCGATCTGCGGCAGATGCGTGATGCAGAGGATCTGGTGGCGACGCGACAGCTCGCGCAGTTTTCGCCCTACGGCTTCCGCCACGGCGCCTCCGATTCCGGCATCGACTTCATCGAAGATCAGTGTCGCACCTTCCTTTTTTTTCGACAAGATGTTCTTGAGGACGAGCATGATGCGGGACCGCTCCCCGCCGGAAGCGATCCGGCTGAGGTCCCGGAGGGGCTCGCCGGGGTTGGCCGAAAAATCGTATCCGATCGTCATCGTCGGCGTGGCGGAGACGAGCCACTTTCCCGCGTCGTCCACCTTCGCCGGCTTGCCGTCCTGGTCCATCCAACCGGGCGTGAGCGTCACGGCGAAACGGGCTTTGGCCAGCCCCACCTCCTCGCATCCGGCTTCCACTTCGCGGGCCAGCCGATCCGCGAACCTGCGGCGCTCCTTCAAGAACTTTTCGGCGCGGACCGCAAAGGCTTCCCAATCGGCCTCAAATCTCTTGGCCAGCGCGCCCCGGTCCGTTTCCTTCCTGGAAAGCTCCTCGATCTCCCTCGCCCCCTCCTCGGCCAGCCGCAACACGCTGTCCAGATCCGGCCCGTACTTCTTCTTGAGTCGATCGAGCTGATAGAGGCGCTCCTCCACGGATTCGAGCCGCTTCGGATCGAATTCCATACTGCCCAGGTAGGAGGAGATGTCGCGTGCGGCGTCCTGGATCAGGGATTTCGCCGAGGCCAGCCCCTCGGCCATGGGAGTAAGACGCGGATCGATTTCACCGAGGGTCCGAATGGATTCCGCGTGTCGTCCGACCTGCTCCACCACGGATCCATCGGTCGAGTAGAGAGCGCGGTCCGCCTCCCCGAGGGCTTGGGCGATTTTTTCGGCGTGGGCGAGGATGTTCCGCTCGGACTCCAATTCGTGATCTTCATTCGGCCGGATGCGGGCCCCTTCGATCTCGTGGACCTGGAAGGAAAGAAGATCAATGCGTTCCCTGCGGGCTTTTTCCAGGCGGTCAAAATCGCGAAGTTCTTCATACAATCGGGCCACGGTCCTGCGTTCCTCTTCAAGTTTCTCGGCGGCTTCCTCCAGTCCTCCGAACTCATCGAGGTACGCCATCTGTTTTGCCGTGAGAACGAGGTCCATGTACTCGTGCTGGCCGTAGATTCCCACGAGCCGGCGGCCGAGATCCTCAAGCTGGCCGAGGGTGGCGCCGTCTTCATTGAACGTGACTTTGCCCCGGCCTTCGCGGGTGATCTTCCGTCGGATCGTGAGTGCGGTCCCGTTCGAAGAAGCGGGCGCTGCCTGCGCAATCCCGCGCGTGTCGAATTGCGCCTCGAGGACGGCTTCCTCCCGCTCGGCACGGATCAGGTCGGCATGGGCCCTCGCGCCCAGGAGGAGATCGAGCGCGCCGATGATGATGCTCTTTCCGGCGCCGGTTTCGCCGGTGATCACGTTGAACCCTTCGCCGAGGTTGAGCTGGACCTCGTCGATGATCGCGAAATCCTTGATGCGCAGTTGCCGGAGCATGGCGGGCTGCGACTACGACCCCAGGTCGGGACAGCTCCACCTGTCCGCCGCCCCTGGTCTGGGGCGTGAAATGTCCGCAGGCATAAAGCCTGCGCCTACCCAGGGTGCGGGTTCTTGGTAGCCGCGGGCTTCAGACCGCGTCCCCGGATTCGTGTCTCTAACTACCGACCGCCCCACTTGAGTTTCGTGCGGAGAATCTCGAAGGGATCGGGGGCGGCGTGGTTGAGTTTGATGACGTTCAAATCCTGCGAGGCCCGGTGAACTTCGAGTACGTCCTGGCTCACCAGGGGGCAGCCGACCTGGCCGTCGAGCGTGAGCTGCGTGTCGGAGGGGTCTTTGGCGTTCAATACGATTCGCACCCGGGAGGTGGCCGGGAGGACGAGTGGGCGGTTGGTGAGCGTATGAGGACAGATCGGTGTGAGCACGAGGCAGTCCAGCGTGGGGGAAACGATCGGCCCGCCCGCGGCCAGGGAGTAGGCCGTCGATCCGGTCGGGGTGGACACGATCAAGCCGTCCGCCCGGAACACCGTCACCGGCTTCCCGTCCACTTCGGTCGACATTTCGATCATCCGCGCGATCGCGCTCTTGGTGATGACGGCATCGTTCAGGGCGGACTCGGAGAGCAGTGTCCGCCCGTCGCGAAGGAGCGTCGCTTCAAGCCGCATGCGATGCGCGATCTTGTAGTCACCCGCGATCAACTGCTCCATCGCCTGCGTGGCGCCGTCGAGCGGAACTTCCGTGAGATATCCCAGACTGCCGAGATTGACGCCCAAAACCGGAACGCCCGTGTCGCTTACGAGCCGTGCTCCCCACAGGAACGTTCCGTCGCCGCCCAAGACGAGCAGCGCGTCGGTGTCCCGATGGACCAGTTGCCGTTCGGGAATGCCTTCCTTGCCGATCAGAGCGGCGGCGCCCGCTTCGAGTGAAAAGCGGACCTTCCTGTCAGTCAACCATTCTGAAAGATGACGAACCACCCGGGCCGCATCCTTGTGCTCCCGTTTCGCCAGAACGGCAACATTCGAAACTTTTTTCACGTTGAACCGGAGGCGAAATTAGCACATCGATGGGGTGGAGTCCACGCGCGGCCCGCCCGCCCGAGCATTCCCGCCGAAAAACCCCAAAGATTACTTTAGGTTACGCATACCATATCTTGTAGCGCAATGCGGCCTACCACTCCATATAGTGATTTTTGCTTTACAAACCGAACCTCGTTTGTTAGGCTACCGCGAATGCGAATTCGCAAGCTGACCCTTCTGGGTTTCAAGTCCTTCCCGGAGAAAACGGAGTTCGTCTTTCCCGAGGGATTGACGTGCATCGTCGGTCCAAACGGCTGCGGCAAGACGAACATCGTGGACGCCATCCGTTTCTGTCTCGGCGAGCAAAGCGCCAAGAAACTCCGCGGAAAATCGGTGGTGGACATGGTGTTTGGGGGCACCTCGGGCAAGGCGGCGATGAATTTCGCCGACGTCTCCATGACCTTCGACGTTCAGAAGGGAGAACTTCCCGAGCCGTATCATGAAATCGAGGAGTTCGAAGTCCGCCGCGTGCTCTACCGATCGGGCGAAAGCGAATACTACATCAACCGCACCCCCAGCCTGTTGAAGGATATCTACGACCTTTTCTACGGCACGGGTCTTTCGCCGTACTCCTACGGCATCATGGATCAATCGGATGTGACCCGGCTCATCACCATGCACGTGGAGGAGCGGCGCCTCCTTCTGGAAGAGGCCGCCGGCATCACGAAGTTCCGTCGGAAACGGCAGGAAGCCGAGCGAAAGATGGAACGCACGAGGGTGAATCTCCAGCGCGTCGAGGACGTCCTTGCCGAGGTGGAGCGCCAGAAGCGGAGCCTCGAACGACAGGCGAAAAAAGCTCAGAAGCTCAAAGAATTGAACGAAGAGCTCCGGGCGAAGGAGCTGATCATGTACAAGGCCCAGTGGCGGGGCCTGAGAGCCGCGCTGGACCGTGTGGAGCAGGAGGAGACGGAGGAGCAGCGGCTGCGGGATGAATTGAGCGCTTCCTTGAGCACGCTGGAGTCCGAGCGGGAGCGCATCGAACTGGAATCAGTGCAGGTAGAGGAAGACCTCCGGCGGCTCCGCGAGGAGTTCCACCGCGCGGAGATCGACCAGGAGCAGTGTCGCGGGCAGATCGAGAAACACCGGGCGGACAAGGCCGCGTTGGAGCGCCGGACAAGCGAGCTCCGCGCTCAGGCCGACGCGCTTCGGGCCGACGTGGAGGCGGCGGATCGGAAGCTCGCCGAACTGGACGCCGAGCGCCGGGACGTGGAAGAAAATCTAAACCGGCTCCGGCTCCAGCTCTCCGAGAGGCGCCCGCGCCGCGAGGAATTGATCGCCCGCATGCAGTCACTTCGGGAGCAGGAAGACCGCCTCGAACAGGAACGCCTGGAGCGAATGGCCCAGGTTGCGGAACTCGAACGTGTGGTCGCTTCCGCCGAGGGGCGCCGCCATGAAACGGAAAAGCGCCGCGTGGAGCTGGAAAGCCGCCGCCAACAGCTCTTGTTCTCCGAACAGGAGATGGTGGAACAGACCAGGGGAATCGAAGATCTCCGCGCGAAAACGGCGGTGCTCCTGGAGGAAAATGGTCGTCGCCTCGAAAGCGTCGAAGAGCACCTTCGGAACCTTTCCCGGGTGTACGGCGAGCGGATCAATGACCGCCGCCAGAAACGGGACGACGTCGAGCGCCTGAGCGCCACTCGCACCTCCCTCCAAACGCTGCAAGAGACGTACTCGGGTTTCCATGAGGGCGCCCGTCAGATTCTTCTCAAGTGGGGCCGGAACGGAATTAAAGGCACCGTGGCGGAAGTGTTGGACGTGCCCGAGCGCTATCGCCAGGCGGTGGAAGCCTCGCTCGGCGTCCTGCTGGAGGCGATCGTCACCGATACAAGAAGCTACGGAATGCAGGCCATGGACTATCTTCGTTCCGAAGACCTCGGCCGGGCATTTTTCGTCGCCCTGGACGCGCCCGCCGGAAACGGCGCCTCGCCCATGGAGGATCCGAGGCCGGAGAACGCGGAGCGTCTGATCGAAAAAATTCAACCGAAGCCCGGCTATGAGAGCGTGGCCGAGCGCCTCCTGTCGCACGTCTGGGTGGTGGACCGGATTGAAGACGTGTTCGCGCTTCCGCCCTCCTCTAGGGCGACCTACGTCACGAAGTGGGGCGAGGTGAGTCATCCGCAAGGCGTGCTCGCGGGCGGCGCCCAGGCCAAACAGGAAACCGCCTCGCTGGCCTGGCTCGAACGGAAGGAGAAACTTCAACAGATCGACGAGCAGCTCACGGCGATGCAGTCCGCCCTTTCGCAGATCGAAGAGGAAATTCCTTTGATGGAAGCGCGGCGAACCGAGCTGGAATCGGAGCGGGAAAAGGAACGCCTCGCGCAGGTGGACCTCCAGGCCCAGATCGCCCGGTTTCAGGCGGAGAAGGAGGGCGTGGCCCGAGTGATGCAGACCTCCGGTTCGGCCGCGGTTTCGCAGGAGGAAGACAGCATCCAGCGCACCATCGGTGAACTTTCCACCGTTCTGGACACCGCGCAGCAATCGCTGGATCAATTCCGGGGACAGCAGCAGGCCCTCGCGGAGAAAATCGCCGGGGTGAGGCGGGAGCACGAGGCGGCCGGCCTGGGCCTGGCCGAGACCGAAAAAGGGATCAACGAACTGGCGTTCACTGAGGTCCAACTCGACGAACGGCATCAGCAATTGGCGAAGGCTTCGGTGGAGATCGAACGGGGGCGGGAACAGGTTTTGGAGCGTTTCGAGCGGCTCGAGGCGGAGATCGGGGAATCGGCGGCACCCGTGGCCGCGTTGGACAAGGCGATCGCGGAGGCCGAATCGCGGCTTTCCGATCTCCAGGAACAGGCCCGCATGGCGCGGGAAGAAGTGGCCAAGGCGGAAGAGACCATCCGCCAACTCCGGGATCGCCGGGGAGCTTTGGAATCCGACGCCAAATCCACCCGGGAGCGTCTACGCCAGGTGGAGGAGCGCGTGGCGGAGTTGTCGGTGGAAAAGGCGACATCGGCCATGCACATGGATCGCACCAACCAGGAAGCTCGAGAGCGTTGGGGGGTGGAGGATCTGGCGGCACTGGAAGCGGCTCCGCCCGAGGACCTCGAAGCGCTGACGGCCTCGGTTGCCGAACTGCGGGATCGGAAAACGAAAATGGGTGACGTGAATATGGAGTCTCTCGCGGAATACGATGAACTTAGTCAGCGGTTCACCTTCCTGACTGAGCAGAGGGACGACATTCAGAAATCGATCGAGCAGCTCCGCGAAGCGATCGCCAAGATCAACCGGGTTTGCCGCGAACGGTTTGATCAGATTTTCGAGGAGGTCAGCAAGAAATTTTCTGAGGTATTTGCCGGCTTGGTCCGAGGGGGGAAGGGCGAACTCCGGCTGATCGAGCCGCCGCCGCTCCCCGAAGGCGAGATCGAGGACGAAGAGGCGGCTTCGCGGCGGTCCAAGCGAGAACGCGGCGTGGATATCTACGCCAAGATGCCCGGCAAGACCATGGCGAGCCTCAACCTCCTGTCCGGTGGTGAGAGGGCCCTGACGGCGTTCTCGCTCCTGCTCTCGCTATTCCTCGTTCGTCCGAGTCCGTTCTGCATTCTCGACGAGGTGGACGGCCCGTTGGACGATTCCAACGTCCATCGATTCGCCCAGACCATCGGCGAGATGGGGAAAACCAACCCCTTCCTGGCCATCACGCACAACAAAGTGACGATGAAATACGCAGGCACCCTCATCGGCGTCACCATGGAAGAGGACGGCATCTCCAAACTCGTCTCCGTCAAAGTCGCGTAGCCCCTGGAAGCCGATCCCCAAACCTTTCGGGGGAGAGGTATGTTCTTTTCTAGTGCCATGGCGTGAATTCAGTCCTGGCACACCCCCAGTGTGGCCACGCCGTTCACGTTGACGTTCTTCGGAATGGCCCCTAAATCGCTACCGGATCGAAACTCTCCGAGGGGGATCGTATGTCGGATCACGAGTTGACCGTCTTGGACGATGACACGATCGAGCACGAGGCGCAAGATCTTCACCTTCGACTCGAAGTTCGGACGTTCGAGTGCCCCGTGAATATTCTTACAGAAGACCTCCACACCTTCGACCAGGTGCAAGCTCCTCTGCCGCTCTTTTTGTTTCTCCTCGATTTCCTTCAGCCGCGCCTCCATGAGCGTCTGATGAGCGGCAATCGACTCGCGCCTCTGCTTGAGATCCTCCAGCGCTAGGATGCCCGCCTGGTAGCCGTCGATGAGACGTTGGTCCTCGCGCTCCAAGGCCCGTAGGCGCGTGTGGAGCCGCTTGATCTCCTGATCCTCGATGAGGTCTTGGGATGCTTCTCCGTGGCCTCGGGCGTACTGCTCCAAGAGGATCTTCGGATCGAGGAGCATCTGTCGCACCGTGTCCCACACCCGCTCTTCCACCGGCTGTGCGGCAACGAAGCCCCCGCACACCGATCGGGGCGATACGACGGATATCGGGCGGTACAAAGATAGCGTCGGTAGTGGGGCGTGCGCGTCGAGGTCAGCCCGTGCATGCGCCGCCCACACGCACCGCAGACGAGGAGACTCTTGAGCAGGTATCGCCCGGGGGTCGCGTGGCCCGGATTCCACGTTCGATTCTTCTCGATCTGTTTCTGGGCCTTCTCCCAGATCTCCTCCGACACAAGGGCCGGAGCCGGAACGGGAATCCATTCCGCGGGGGGTCTCTTCCGGCGACTCCTCGCGATCCCCGGTCGAAGGTCCTTGAAGCTCTGGGCACCCCGCGGACGGGCGGGGGGCGTGTCCACCGTCGTCAGCACGTTGTAGTACCGAAGCCCCTTGTACACGGAGTTCTTGACCATCCCCGTCAAACCGGAGACATGCCACCGAGTCTTCCCCTCCTGGGTCGGAACGGCCCGCTCGGTCAAGCGATGCGCGATCCGCCCGAGCGAGAGTTCCTCCTCGACGAGCCAGCGATAGATTTCACGCGCAACCTCCGCCTCCGGCTCGTACACCTTGAGCAGGCCTCCCCCTCCCTCCGCCCGCTTCCACGTCCGATACCCGTACGGGGCACGGCCGCTCGTGATCCGACCCTGACGGGCCAGGTAAATCCGTCCACGCCTGGTTCTTTCAGCGATGAGTTTTCTTTCATACTCGCTGAACACGCCCTGGATCTGGAGGAGCATCTGGTCCTCCGACCGATCTGAATAGGTCCGGTTGAGAAACACGATTTCGACACCCGCCCGGCGAAACTCCTCCAAGAGAATCACCTGATACGGAAACTGCCGGGCGAGTCGGTCGGGGGCATAGGCCAGAATCGCCTCCAGCTTCCCCTCGTACACGTCGTCCCTCAGCCGCTCCAAACCCGGACGGTCCAGACGGGACCCCGTGAACACATCGGTGTACTCGCGGCTCCCGTCCACCCGATACTCGTGCTCGCTCGCGTATCGATGAAGCGCGTCGAGCTGGCTCTCCATCGTCGCCTCGTCCTCCTGCCGGTCCGTCGATACACGCGCATAAATGGCTGCAATCTTCATCTCGTCCTCCTTGATCTTATGTTCCTGTGGCCTTCTGGATCGCTTCCGATTCCACCCGCGCAGCCGGGTCTTCTGTTTCCGGACTCGGTAAAGTCCGCGCAATCGGCGGGCTCCGAAGAAGCTGAAACACTCGCCCCAGTCTCTCGACCTCGTCGCGACACGGCACCTTCTCGATCTCGATTCTCCATGCGTGGGATCTCTTCTTCATGGCATCGTCCCTCTCGTCCCCCCGCTTGATCCCTCCACCAAGGTTTCTGGAGAAGATCGGACACGGACGATCCGTTCGTACCCACAACGAAAACGTCACCCACAAGCTCGTCAGAACAGAGCAGGACGCTCCGGAAACCTCTCATGACCCTCCAACTTGCCGGAGCCGAGGACGGACCGTGTGAAAAGGCTCTAAGATTTCAAACTCAAGGTATGTTTCGATCCCGTGCAGATTTCGCCCTCAACCCGAAAGGAGCGGAACGCTACTCTGGCACCCATCCGCGGCGGCCGCGGCCTTCAGTCGGCGTTGATCCCGCGGACAAGCGCCCGTACCTACCTCACGGCTTGATCATCCGGATGCGGTGGTTACGACGGTCGGCCACGCGCCGCCTGCCGTCAGACTTGATTCTCTTGTACGTCCCGGATACAACCCTGACGTGAGGCCGACCAGACGACAAGTGGAGTTTCTGATTGAGGTGCTAAAGACTTGGGGCCTTTTGGCCGTTCCTGGGGGCGCCGCAGATTCCGTAATCGACGGGACACGCCGCGGGTGGGACCTAAATATTCCCACTAATGTACTTTAACATATTCTCCATATCTGCTATGCTCTCCTCAACAAGGAGGGTTCATGGCCAGAACGATTCGGTTGACGCGGCGCGTGCCCG
>JACPAV010000062.1 GCA_016180645.1 Nitrospirota bacterium
AGATTGAGGCTGGCATAGGGCCCGCCGCTCTTCCCCCCGCGCCGGCCGAGAAAGCCGTGCAGCAGGCCATCCGCCTTTTTCCATTGCGGGACCTGGAGCCACGTCAAATCCATACCCGATAGTTATCGCAACTCCTCCCCCGGCTGCAAGACGGCCGACCGGGTGAAAAAAACAGTTGACAAGCTACAGCCGGACTAAGGAGAATGACCCAAGCCGTACGGCTGAACGACCCGGCATGCAAGAGAAGCGGCCCTGGGCAACCTACTTTTTGGCGGTCCGTAGAGGTCTGCGGAGCGGCCGCCTAGATTTGCCTGAAGCGACTAGTTCATTCGGGCGCGCGCTCCTGTCGGCAGGCCTCGCCGCCGCGTCGCTCCTTTCAGCCTGCCAACCCGTATCTCCTCTGCTGGTCCGCGAGGCGCCTCCCGCCTTTTTTTCCGACGAAGCCGATGCCTACGCGGAAGCCCGCTGGCGAAGCCTTGAGCTGCGGAAAAATATCGACGAGCTGGCAAAGGCGACGTCTCGCGAGCCGCCGTCAGATGCGCTTCAAAGGCTTGGGCTCTACAGGCGCGAATACTTTTCTCTGCGTGAAATTCTCTTCAGCGGGGCAATGCTCCATGCCTCGGCTATCGTGGAGAGAGCTGAAGGGCAAGACCTCGGGACTCTCCTATTGAGATCCAGCTTGGCGCTTGTGGCGGGCACGACGCTACTGCAAAACTCCCACGCCGTCGCGGCCTTGCTGCGCGACCATCCGGCCCTGCGGGCCGCGTGGAACGAGCCTGATCCCGAATATGGAATCCCGAAGGACAGTTGGGAACTCTCGCTGCAAACCTACAGCACAAGCCACCATCAAGATCTCTTCAGGGCGGCCATCGAGAGACTGAAGGGCCGCCGAGGAGATTTGGAGAGGCATCTCAAGGCCAACGACAGGATTTTTTTCGCCCTGTATCCCGACGGAATCGAGTCGGCCCTGCAAGAGGCGGAGGAGACCTACACGTTGCTGCGGGCGGGCTTCGCCTCAGAGGATTTGGCTCAGGATGAGGCGGAGGTGCGCCTCCTGGTCGAGCGATCCAAGAAACTGCGCAATGAGTGGGCCGCGTCCGCTCCTCTTCTACGCCAGGCCATCATGCGGGACGGCGGACTGATCCGAGGAAACGTTCATGTCCGCGTGCACGCCGCGAAACGGGACTATCTGGACCTGCGCGAAGCCCTGTATCGCCTGGCCTTCAAACACGTCGCCAAGCTCACTCGCGAGGACATCCCCTACCCGCGACCGTTTCGACTTCGCGCCGTCGGAATTTCCCTTTTAGCCGCCGTGACTCTCTACGAGAACGCCCGCCGGTTACAAACCTCTCTTCTTAGCATCCCCGGGGTCAAGGCCCTGCTCAACCAGGGGGACCCGGCCCTGGGTATTCCGCGAGGCTTCTGGGACAACATCGAGACGGAATTCACCAGGCTTCAATACAGGCGCCTCCTGGAGACGGGGATTCAAGCGGTAGACGAAGCGCGACATCTGCCTTCGGGTCCGGCGGAAACACAACCTTTCTTTGCCTATCTGGCTGCGGAAATCGCGACAAGCACCGCCATCCCGGAAATCCGCGGCGAAGGGATTCTCCCGAAGCTCGTCCGGGCGCTGCAGAGTTATTCGGGGCTGGTACAAAAGATGAGTTCTGGAATTCTCGGAATTGCCGCGTCTCCGTTGTTCACAGGGGTAGGGAGTCTCGCCGGCATCGAGCTCAGAAAAGGAAAACTGTTCGACCAACCTCAATGGGCGGAATTCGTCAAGGAGAGGCTGCGACCCGGAGATCTCCTGCTGGAAAAAAGTCCTTTTAGGCTATCCAACAAGTTCATCCCCGGACACTTTGGACATGTAGCCCTGTATGTCGGCACAGCAGCGGAGCTGAAGGCCCTCGATCTCCTCCAACAGCCTTGGGTAGCGAAGTATGTGAAGCAGGTTGGTGAAAGAAAAACCATCGTAGAGGCGCTCCCGGGCGGAACCCGGCTCAGTACTATCGAGGACTTTCTCAACACCGACGATCTCGCCATCATCCGGCCCAAGAGCGACAAAATTCCGCCTGCGGACGTGGCGAGAGCGATCACCCTGGCCTTCTCCCACATCGGCAAGCAGTATGACTTTTCTTTCGATAACAACACGTGGGACGCCATCGTCTGTTCCGAACTCGCGTTCCACACCTACGTGAACGTCCGCTGGCCTTTCGCAAAAATACTCAGCTCCTACACCATCTCCCCCGACGACGTGGCCGTCGTCGCCGGCTCGGACCCGGCGCGGCCCTTTGAGCTGATTACATTCGTCCACGACGGCCAAGTCGTGCACGACCGAGCGACCGGACTGCTCGATGAGCCAAAGTACATCGACCTCTTGGGCAAACGCTATGACGAAGCCGGGTACTTTGCGGCGCGATGACTCGAGACGACAAGTTCTCATTTATGCCCGTAGGTAAATACAGCGGCACGCTCGGATATCCCGGGTTCAAAGCGCTCCTCGCCACCCAGTTCTTAAGCGCCTTCAACGATAACGTCTACAGGATGGTGCTCTCATTGATCGCCTCCGGCGCCACCGGCGGCGGGGCCAGCGCCCTTGCCCTGGTCGGCGCCGTCTTTATTCTCCCTTCTTTGCTGTTCTCGGGCTATGCGGGACATGCGGCCGACGTCTGCAGCAAGCGAACCGTTATCGTCGTCACCAAGGCGGTCGAGGTGGCCGGCATGGGGTTGGCGCTCCTGGCCCTTTTCTCTCAAAGGCTCGAGCTTATGCTCCCGGTTCTGTTCCTATTGGCTCTCAATTCTGCCTTTTTCAGCCCGGCTAAATACGGCATCGTGCCGGAGATGCTCGCCGATAAGGATCTTTCCCGGGCCAACGGGCTTCTGGAGATGAGCACCTTCCTGGCCATCATTCTAGGGACTTCGTTGGGCGGCCTCATATTCGCCAGTTGGAGGGACCGGCCGGAGCTCATCGGCGTTCTACTCCTTGCGATCTCGCTGGCGGGGGCTCTTGCGAGCCTGAGGATCACCAAGGTCGCTGGTTCCGGGGTCATAAAACCGTTTCGACTTAATCCCTGGGCTGAGATCGGGCAGGGGATCGGACGGTTGTACGGGGACAGGAGCCTGTGGCTGACGGTCATAGGCATCTCCTATTTTTGGTTTCTGGGCGCCCTGCTCCAGATGGATATTATCCTCTTTGGCAAAGAGGTGATGGGGCTGGATGACTTGCGAATCGGCTTTCTCCTCACCTTTCTTGCCGCGGGGATCGGGCTCGGCAGCCTTTTAGCCGGACGTTTATCTGGCGACAAGGTGGAGTTGGGGCTGGTGCCTCTAGGTTCCATCGGCATGGGGATATTCTCCCTTCTCTTGTCGAACTCCGCCGAATCCTACGGGCAGGCAGCCGCGGCGCTCGCCATGCTCGGGTTGGCGGGCGGCCTGTTCGTCGTCCCGTTAAACGCCTTCCTTCAACAGAGGAGCGGGCGCGAGGAGAAAGGCCGGCTAATCGCAACCAACAATTTTCTCAATACGGGCGGGATTCTTCTCGCCTCCGGGCTGCTCTGGGCATTCCGCGACTGGCTGGAGGTGCCGGCGGACCGGGTCATATTCATCTGCGGTCTCTTCACGCTCACAGCAACGGCCTATGTACTCAGCCTTCTGCCCGACTTTCTCATTCGATTCACGCTCTGGATGTTTACCCACACGATCTACAGAATCCGGCTCGTGGGCCAGGAGCATGTCCCTTTCCGCGGGGCTGCGCTGCTTGTGTGCAATCACGTCTCCCATGTCGACGGCTTGCTCGTGGGAGCCTGTGTCCAGAGATTCATCCGGTTCATGGTCTACCGGCCTTACTACGAGCTGAAACCGCTCCATTGGCTTTTTCGCCTGATGAAAGCAATCCCGGTTTCGGGCAGGAGCCGAAAAGACATTATCGAGTCGTTGGAGCGCGCCCGCGAGGAGCTCCGCCAGGGTCACGTCGTCTGCATCTTTGCCGAGGGGGCGATCAGCCGGACCGGCAACCTGCTCCCGTTCAAACGGGGGTTCGAGAGAATCGTAGAAGGCATGGACGTGCCTGTGATCCCGGTGCATCTCGACCGGCTTTGGGGCAGCATCTTCAGCTTCAAAGACGGGCGCTTCTTCTGGAAGTGGCCCGAGCGTCTCCCCTATCCGGTCACGGTTACCTTCGGCGCCCCTTTGCCATCCAAGGCGACGGCGGAGGAAGTCCGACAGGCGGTTATCGAGCTGGGGTGCGAGGCGGTGAAGATCCGCCGGACGCCGCGGGACTTGCTTTCCGCGCGGTTTTTGAGGAGCGCCAAGCGGCGTTGGTTTTTGTTCTGCATGGCCGACTCCACCGGCAGGGAACTGACTTACGGCAAGGCGCTCACCATCAGCCTGCTCCTCGCGCAGTGGTTGCGAAAAAACGGCGGCGGTGAACGCATGGTGGGGCTCCTTCTACCCGCCTCGATCGCGGGGGCCCTGGCCAATATCGCTTTGCTCCTCGCCGGCAAGATCCCGGTCAACCTCAACTTTACGGCAGGGAGCGAAGCCATATCCTCGGCGATTAATCAGTGCAGGATCGAAACCATCCTGGCCTCGCGGACGTTTCTGGCCCGCGCCAAAATCGAAGAAAGGGAAGGGATGGTTTTCCTTGAAGACGTGATGAAACAAATGACGCCGTCGGCAAAAGTATCGACCGCCCTCCTGGCGTTCTTCCTTCCGTGCAGGGTGCTTGAAGCCATCTACTACCGCGGGGAGTGGAACCCCGACAGCCTTGCCACGGTCATCTTCTCCAGCGGGAGCACCGGCGTACCTAAAGGGGTCATGCTCTCCCATCACAACATCCTCTCCAATATCGAAGGGATCGCCCAGCTCTTTTGGGTGACGTCAAGAGACCGGGTGATGGGGGTGCTGCCGTTTTTCCACTCTTTCGGCTTCACCGGCACGCTATGGTTTCCGCTCCTATCCGGTTTCGGCGTCGTCTATCATGCCAACCCCATGGACGCCAAGACCATCGGCGAAACGGTATCGACGCGCAAAGCCACCATCTTGATCAGCACGCCTACCTTCTACGGGGCGTATCTAAAGAGGTGCCCCGCGGAACAGTTCTCCAGCCTCCGTTATGCTATCGCAGGAGCTGAGAAGGTCCCCGACTCGCTGGCAAGGGCGTTTAAAGAAAAGTATGGGTTGGATCTCCTGGAAGGCTACGGATGCACGGAGATGGCTCCTGTGATCTCGGTCAACATACCGGACGTAACCCACGGTCGGGAGCGGCAGACCGGCTTCAAGCCTCACACGGCGGGCCATCCCCTGCCCGGCGTGGCCGTGAAGGCCGTGGACCCCACCACCTGGGAAACGATCCCGCCGGGACAGGAAGGGCTCCTCCTGGTCAAGGGTCCCAATCGTATGGTCGGCTACTACGGCCAGCCCGAAAAGACCCAAGAGGTCGTTCGCGACGGGTGGTACGTCACAGGAGATATCGCCTCAATTGACGAAGATGGATTTATCCGTGTCACGGACCGCCTTTCCAGGTTCAGCAAGATCGGAGGCGAGATGGTTCCCCATATCAAGGTGGAAGAGGCGATGAATCAGATCGTGGGAGATCAGGCCTGCGTGATCACCGCGGTCCCTGATGAACAGAAGGGCGAACGCCTCGTGGCTTTTTATATTCGGAACGATATCACGCCGGGGGAGCTTTGGGAAAAGTTAAACCGCACGGACCTTCCCAAGCTTTGGATCCCTAAGCGAGAGAACATCTTCTCCGTCG
>JACPAV010000063.1 GCA_016180645.1 Nitrospirota bacterium
TCCACCCCGAACCCCTTCGGTCGTACCGGCACGAACCCCATTAGCGGCACCCCCTCGGACGCCATCGGCCGCACCACCTCGAACGCCCTCGCCGTCGATCTCAAGGTCCGCGACTCCGCGCGTGTCGCCTGCGAGCGCGTCGGGATCATCCGATGCCAGCCCGTTGAGCGCCGCCGCCTGAGAAGCGCTGAGCGGGACCGCCACCTCCAAGATAACGGGATCACCCGACAGCGAATCCTTTTTCGACGTACACGCAGGGGTGAAGAAGAAGGAGGCAACCAAGCCCGCGGCTGCAAAACGTGTGACACTTGCGTTCATGAGCATCCTCCGATCTCCTGACGCCGTTTGAGGCACCTTGACATGATGGGATGCCATCGAAATGACCGTACTCTCGATGCCGCAGTGGGTCAATCGGGAAAGGCTCGATGGAATTGAATCCTGGACAAGCACGATCTCCATGTGTAAAAATTACCAGCCATGGAGATCGACGCTTCGGATAGGCCCGCGGGAGGATTTTCAATCGAGCGGTATGTTGAATCCTCGCGGCCGTTGGATTTGGAGGGCATTCAGTGGGAGCAAAGTCGGGAGTATCCCATCACCCCGGAGGTTGTCCGCGCGGTCACCTATTTCATGGACATCGAATACCAGACGATCAACTATCTCCGTGATCTCTTAGCGGCGGGGGCGGCCAACGATCCGGAGATCGCCGTGTTTCTTTCCTGTTGGGGGTATGAGGAGATGTTCCACGGTCGCGCATTGGAGACGTTCCTGAAACAGTACGGCATCGAGGTCGCGCGAGAGCGCCTCGCCGAGGTCCGGCGGACGGTCACGTGGCGGGAGCGGTTCGAAGCCTTTGGAGCCAAGTTGTTGGCGAAGTACAACCGCCATTTTCCGGCGTTGTATCTGAGTTGGGGGGCTTCGCAGGAGATTTCGACCCTGATGGGGTATCAGGGGCTCGGACGACGCGCCAACAACCCGATTCTCACGGAAATTACCCGCCGAATCATCATGGATGAGTCCCGGCATTTCAGCTTCTACTACCACATGGCCCGAAAACACTTGTCTGATCCCCGGGCGCAGCGGCTCACTCGATGGGTCCTCACGCATTTCTGGTCGCCCGTGGGGCAGGGCGTCAAGCCCGACGCGGAAGTTCGCTGGATTCATCGGTTCATCATGGAGGGTGAATTCGGGAAATCCGCGATCCGGCACATCGACTCCATCATCAACAAGCTTCCCGGCCTCGATTCGCTCAACATCCTCGACCGCTACACCACCGCTCTCGGTCCGGCCTGAAGGGCAACAGTCATTTTACGTTCCCGCATGCGCGGGTACGACAATTGGAAGTACAATAGGCCCGTGTTGTATCGCAATTTCACGCTCGATCGATTCCAGGAGGAGGCGATCCGGCACATGCAGCAGGGGGCGTCCGTCCTCGTCGCCGCGCCTACCGGTTCGGGAAAGACTTTGATTGCGCAGTATGCGCTTGAGCAGGCCCTCCTGGAGGGCAAGCGGGCCGTGTACACCGCCCCCGTGAAGGCGCTCAGCAATCAGAAGTTCCGCGAGTTCTCCGCCTTGTGGGGGCATCGCGTGGGGATTGTCACCGGCGACGTGGCCATCCATCCCCAGGCGGAGATCATCATCATGACCACCGAGATTTTTCGCAACGCGCTGCTCGAATCGACCGATCTTCTGGAAAACGTCGGCTGGCTCGTCATGGATGAGATTCATTACATGGACGACCGCGACCGCGGCACGGTGTGGGAGGAGTGTCTCATCCTCGCCCCCGCGTCCATTCGCCTGGTCTGTCTGAGCGCCACTGTTTCGAATCTGGAAGACATCGGCAAGTGGCTGAAGGCGGTCCGGCCCGAGCGGCCCATCCACGTCGTCCGTGAATCGACGCGGCCGATTCCACTCGAACCGTCGGTCTTCGTGCCTTCGGTCGGCCTCATGCCGATCAACAAAGTCGGACGGCACATGGTCCGGTTCGGTAGACGCGGAAAATTCTGGGAGGGACGCCTCATCCTGGACCTCGAAGAAATGGATCGTCTGCCCGGACTGTTTTTCTGTTTCAGCAGGAGGGATGTGGAATATCTGGCCACCTCAAGGCGGATGCCGGATCTCGGCGCCGGCGTGGCGCATGAGTTGCTCGATGAATACAAGGCGCTGTGTCATCGCTTCGGCCTCCCGGAGAACATGGGGATGAAAGTGGCACTGGCGAGGGGGACCGCCTATCACCACGCCGGATTGCTTCCCGCGGAAAAAGAAGTGGTGGAAAGGCTTTTCTCGACGGGCCGGGTGCGGATGCTTTTCGCAACTGAAACATTCGCAATGGGGGTGCATATGCCTGCGAGAACGGTCATTTTCAGAACGGTTTTCAAGATGGATCATTTGCTCCGGGTCAGGGAATTCCAGCAGATGTCCGGCCGGGCCGGCAGGAGGGGACTGGACGAGAAAGGGTACGTCGTTCTCCCTCCCGAGGCCGCCGCTCTCAGCCGGGATGTGCTTGCCCATTTGGTGGATGGAGAGCCGGAGCCGGTCCAAAGCCGGTTCAAACTGTCCTACGGAACAATCCTGCACCTTTACGAAACGTTGGGTGACCGCATTTTCGAGATCCTTCAAAGTTCGTTCCTACACTACGATGGAACCCACAAACGGGATGTTGGGTTTGCGGAGCGCGAGGTGAAACAGCGGCTGCGGCTGCTCGAAACGCTGGGCTATATCAAAGGGGGGATCGTTACCCGAAAAGGGGAATTTGCCTCACGTCTTTACGGATTCGAGATGACGCTGTCGGAGGCTTTTCATCAGGGGAATCTGAAGCGGATTTCGGGAGAGGAGATTGCGGTGCTGGCATGCAGCATTGCGTACGAGGGCGACCAGGACATGACCCGGTTCCGATTGCCTCCGGGCGTGCCGTTCCGGAAGGAGTTCAAAAACGTGTGGGGAATTGCGGACGATCTGCGCCGACTGGAATACTCGCTCCGGATTTTTCCGCCGGTGCGACTGCTGGATTTCGGCATGGGCCCCGCCTTGTACACCTGGATGAACACGGGTGATTTTCAGACGGCGGCGTTGAAATCCGAGAGGGATCCGGGCGACTTGGTGCGGGTTTTCCGGCTGACGGTGCAAATCCTCCGCGATCTCAAGGAGGCGTGCGACGATTCCGAATTGCGCGAGCGGATGGGCCACGCCATCTCCAGAATTTCCCGCGGCGTCGTCGATCCCAAGGCCGAGCTCCTGGCGGGAATGGAGGCTGCACCCATTGCAGGAGAGCTTGCCGGCGCTGCACCTGGCCCCAGCCGTGCGATGTAGGACTTCCATTCTCCTGTGCTTGGCGGTGCTGGCTTCCTGCGGGAAGCAGACGCCGCAGGTCCTTCTGATCATCGACGACGATGTCTCCATCGGCGAGTCGGCCCAGGCGAACGGGTCGTATTTCCTGGGTGGCTTCGGGACGGGCTTCGGGGAGATCGACGGGGGCCTCGAGATCGTCTACGCGGTCAACTCCCCTGGCGTGAAGCTGCTGGGAGTGACCACGGTCTTCGGAAATACCTGGGTGGATTACGCGGTGGAGTCATCGCACGAGCTGCTGAACAAGATGGGCCGGAAAGAGATCCCGGTTCTCCGCGGCGCGGAAAGTCCACAGGACTTGGGCCGCTCGACCGAGGCGTCGGAATTCATTGTCCGCACCGCGCGGGAGAATCCCGGAGAAGTGGTCTTGGTTGCCTCGGGACCCGTGACGAATATCGCCACGGCGCTCCGGGAAGATCCCGATCTGTTTCGGCGAGTCCGAAGTTTCTACTACCTCGGTGGCTTCCTTGATCCTCAGAGATTCCCGTTCATGATCGATTTCAACACGGCGGGTGATCCGGATGCGGCCGACCTCGTGCTGGCCGAAGGAGAGGGGGTCAATCTCGGCCCGGACAGCGTCACGTTCGGCGCCCCGTTCCGATACGATGATTTGGACTATCTGCGTGGCCTCGGCACGGAGATGTCCGCGTATCTGGCACTCAAGATCGAACCCTGGATCGCGGCGCAATCGCTCGTGTTCGGCATCAAGGGGTTCTATCCCTCGGACATGGCCGGACTTGCGGTGGTCTTGGAACCGGATCTAGCCCAGAGCGTGGAGGAGCGGGGTCTTCGTGTGGATGTGGAGGGAACTCCCCTCTACAATCTCCCGAAGGGGCGGGTCTGGATCGTTCCCGATTCCAGCCGCGCTCCCGTGCGGATATGGCAGAACATTCGCGCCGAGGAGGCGCGGAAGAGATATCGAGAGCGGTTGCGTTGACGGGACCGCCTCCCGGTCGCAGTTGACTATTGCGACGAGTTCCCTACACTGCTCCCGGCTTGCGGCTCACGACTGGCGAATCCTGGGGACGTAGTGCAGCCTGGTTTTAACACGTCGCCCTGTCAAGGCGAAGATCGCGGGTTCAAATCCCGTCGTCCCCGCGGTGATTGTGGGCACTTGCGCCCAATCTGCAAAAGGGCCGGTTGACCCGTGTGGGGCCGGTGTGGGGACGACCGGAGAAAAACTGGGCTCTTCAGTTACCCGGCGCGGGCTACAAAAGCTCCCATGCCAACCGCCCGAAAGGGACTGGCGGTAACAGAATTGAACGGCAAGCCGTATGCCCTTGGTGGCGACCTATTGTCTCCCACGGCGCTCACCACGAACGAGGAGTACGACCCCGGAACGAACGCGTGGTCGGCAAAAGCATCGCTGCCAGGAAACAACCCGCAAGTGGCGGTTGCCGCGTTGGACGGAAAGATCTATGCGCTGGATGGTTTTGTCGCCGGGTTAACGATAAGCTCGGCATCGGTTTACAACCAAGCAACCAACACTTGGTCGGCCATTGCCTCTCTCCTCCAAGAGAGATCCTGGGCGACGGCATCTGCAGCAGGCGGCAAGATCTATCTTTTGGGCGGACGGAATTCCGGGTCCACCGCGGCCACGTTGTTGACTTTTGACCCGTCCTTCCCTACACTTCCGCGGTCATGAAGGACGAAACCGCTTGGCACTTGGTCGACGCCGATGGGAAGGTCGTTGGACGGCTGGCTTCTCGCGTCGCCCAAATCTTGCGCGGCAAACACAAGGCCACGTTTTCTCCCCATCTCGTGGAAGGCGACCATGTCGTGATCGTCAATGCCGAGAAGGTGCGATTCACGGGCGACAAGTGGAATGCCAAGGAATACCGGCACCACTCGGGCTATCCGCGTGGGTACAAGGCGGTCAACGCGGAGACGATGAGAAAGCGTCATCCTGAAAGGATCCTTCTGGAGGCGGTGTCCGGCATGCTGCCCAAGAACAAGCTTCGCAAGGTCATGATGTCCCACCTCAAGGTTTACGCCGGCCCGAGCCATCCGCATTCGGCCCAGCAGCCCAAGCCTTTGGCGCTCTGATGGAGCAGACGGAAGCGGCGGTTCCAGAGCGCGCTGAGCCGGCGCCGGGAGGGTCCGTTCACGCCGTTGGCAAGCGCAAGACCGCGGTTGCGCGGGTTTACCTCATCCCAGGCAAGGGAGAGATCCAGGTCAACAAGAAACCGTTCGAGCGCTATTTCGGCACACCGGCCGCGTACAAGTCGATTGTGCACATCCCCTTCAAGGTGACCAAGACTGAAAACCTGTACGACGTGAAAGTGAATGTCCGTGGTGGGGGAACCTCGGCCCAAGCGCAGGCCATCCGTCATGGGATTGCGCGCGCTTTGACCCAAATCAGCGATGATTTCCACGTCCCCCTGAAAAGGGCGGGACTCCTCACGCGCGATCCCCGGATGGTCGAGCGCAAGAAATACGGTCGGCACAAGGCCCGGCGCGGCTTCCAGTGGACGAAGCGGTAAGCCGGGTTTCCTTCCTCGCTGTCCTGACGGATTCCTCTCATGCCTCGCGGTAAGACGGCGCCGCGCACTCGCCCCAAGGCGTCCCCCGTCTGCCCGAAGATCCGCGTGGCGGTTTGCGGGGCGGCGGGCTTCACGGGCTTTGAGCTGCTTCGAATCCTTCTGGCCCACCCGAAGGCCGAAGTGACGCTGGCCACATCCGAGCAGGACGCCGGCAAGTCGGTTTCGGAGAGCCATCCCGTTCTGCGGGGGCGAACGGACCTGCGTCTGGAACACCTCGATTTGCTACAACAGACTTCCCGCGCGGACGTTTTCTTTTTGGCCCTTCCGAACGGGCAGGCGATGCAGATGGCTCCACAGCTTCTGGCAGCGGGAAAGAAGGTCATTGATCTGGGCGCGGATTTCCGGATACGCGATTTGGCGCTCTTTCGTAAATTCTACGGGAACCACTCGTCCCCCGAATTGGTGCGGAAAGCGGTCTACGGGCTGTGTGAGCTGCATCGCCCCCGAATCGTCCAGGCGTCGCTCGTGGCCAATCCGGGGTGCTATGCGACGTCGGCCATCCTGGCCCTCGCGCCTCTATTGGAGGCCGGCGTGATCGAGGGGGACGGGATCACCGTGTTCGCCGCTTCCGGCGTTTCGGGGGCAGGCCGGCGAACGGGGGACGACAAGAGTTTCGTCGCGGTCAACGAAGGATTCCATGCCTACAATCCCGTGACCCATCGGCACCGACCGGAAATTGAGCAGGAGCTCGAAGCGGCCTTGGGCAAGAGCGTGCATTTGTCTTTCATTCCCCACTTGTTGCCCCTCACGCGCGGCATATTGGCGACTATTTCCGCGCGATCCGCCTCGAAGTCCGGCGCCGCCGCGGCCACCGAAGTCTTGGAGAAGGCCTATCGCCATAGCCCGTTCATCCGTCTTCGAGTCCTGGAAACGACCTCTCCCAATGTTCTTGACGTCCAAGGCACGAATTTCTGCGACCTCGGCGTCATCGAGGACCGCAGCTCCGGGCGTCTTCTGATTTTCTCGGCCTTGGACAACCTGATCAAGGGCGCTTCCGGGCAGGCCGTGCAAAACATGAACCTCATGTGCGGCCTCGACGAAACGACCGGCCTGCTGTAGGAATTCTGCTGCGCCCTTCCCGCCATTTATGCCTGATGCGTATGGCCTAATCCACACTCTTAGGCAAGATACCATACATCTCGGGCCATCGTGGCCACTCGACACTTGCGCAAGGACCATACATCCGTGTGGCCCTTGCGCTACAACCTCGGGCCATCGTGGCCACTCGACACTTGCGCAAGGACCATACATCCGTGTATGGAGGCGCCGGGAGTCGAACCCGGGTCCGAGGATACGCGGGGAAGGACGCCTACGTGCGTGTTCGGTGTTTTATTTTGTCCCGCCGTCCCCCACCGACAGGGTGCGGCGGGACTAGGTCCCAGTATTATCTCGATCGTCGCCCTGAGTCCGCGACGCCGACCTATCCCGCATTGTAACGCCCGTTCCAAGCCGGCAGGAGCGACCTGGGCGGACGCCTCAGCAGCTAACTAAGCCGCGAGAGGGAGTGCCGTTGTTTCGGCGTTTGTTGGTTCTCCCCCACTTACCCGGAGAGAGTTAGGGCACGCCATCTTTCCTGTTGTATCCGCGTCGAAACCATACGCCCCCATCCGGATAGTATACCGTGAATCGTGAGGCGTGAGTAGTGAGTTGCGAGCAGCGCAGTCGTGAGGAAGAAGGGGCGGAAGGTGAAGACGTCGAGGAGAGTACTGTCAATGAACGAGGCCCTCTGGTAGAGTGGCTGGGAGGGTATGTTTCGGCATTCCATAGCGCGTCCGTTGGCCTGTCTGCTTACGGCCACAGCGATCCTTGTTACGGACAAGGTCGCGGGCGCGCAGGAGGCGCAGGAGAGCAACGCGGCGGCTTTGCTGTCAATGGCGGACAAGGCCGTCGAGGTGGGCAACCTTGAGGTGGCCAAGGATCTCTACGAACGGATCTTGCGAGAGCATGGGGACACGCGCGAGGCGGCAGCCGCGGTGAGGGCGCTTTCCATCCTTGCGGCGATCGAGGCGGAGCTGAAGGCCAAACTTGAGGGAGAAGAAGGGGAGGGCGCGGCGATCGCGGAGAACGATCGGAAGAAAATCGTCATCTTCCGTCGCGAACCGTATTCGTTGCTCACCAGGGAGCGGGTTCGACTCTCCACCTGGGAGAAGATTGATTTCGGGGTGACCGCGTTCACGTACGGGGCGTCCTTGGGATTCTCCTATTCCATTGCGGGGGGATCGGATGATTCCCCCCCTATGGGGCCTGTGGTGTTTGGCGCACTGGTGTATACACTGGGTTCACTGCTCTATCTTCACGAGGGGAATCCCGGCCGAGGAGACCTGCCGCTTGTTTTAGGCATCACGTCTTACGTGCCTACGACCGCGCTTTTGGCGTCGAATCTTGGGCGAAACGGCCTTTCTGCCGAGAATACGTCCCTCATCGTGGCGCTTTCGGGAACGGCTTCCGTGCCGATGGCGCTCTATTCGGCCTACCGGTTCGATCCGGACCCGGGAGATGCGCAGTTGGTAAGAGATGCCGGCTTTTGGGGAATGATCCTGGGAATGACGGGCATGATGGGTTTCGGCGGGGAGACGTGCCGCGATTGCCGCTATGAGGAATACGATGAGCCGTCCGCGCGGGCGGTTTCGGCAGCCGGGCTGGCCGGATTGTACGGAGGGATCACCTTGGGAGTCTTGGCTGCCCGAGGTACGGAGCCGTCATTGGAGCGGATTCGCATTGCCACGTGGGCGGGCTACGGCGGAGGTGTGCTGGGGCTATTGCTCTCTACCGAGAGCGACGAGCCCGCGGCGTGGCGGGGTCTCACGATTGGCGCGGCGGGAGGGCTTGCTCTCGCGTATGCCTTGGCCGCAGGAGTGGATCCGATTCCGCCTGAAACGCCGCTCCTCGGTTGCTTATCGGCTGTCCAGCCAGTCGTGGCGCCGGTTGTCGGGAAGGATGGGAACCCGGCATGGTCGATCGGCTTGCGTTGGTCTCGCCGCTAGCTCACAGCCCGAACGGTTTCCAGAGCGGAAGAGGGGGAGGAGGCTTCCCCCCTCCCCAGTGTAAGATTTGGGAGGGACGGGGGATGCCCTGTTATGCGAGATTGATGACGGGCACCGGGGTGGATTTGTTCACCGTTGACCCGTCGCCGAGTTGGCCGGGAAAGTGGAATGTCCCCTTTTCCATTACGCGCCCGGCGCGAGGGCCGGCCCAGGAGGACCGGTAGGTTATCCCAAGAAGAGGGAGCAGCTAAAGCTGCTCCCCTACGAAGTCGCCCCTACGAAGTCTCCTCCTACGAAGTCGCCCCTACGAAGTCTCGTCTGATCGCAGGTTCAGGGCAGGTTCGTAACCGGGACGGGGGTCAACCGATTGACCGTCGTGCCGTCGCCGAGTTGGCCGTACTGACCGGAGCCCCAGCATTTCACCATGCCATCGGATTGGAGGGAACAGGTGTGAACGTTGCCCCCCGCGATCCCGCTGGCGGCAGAAAGGGACGCCACCGGGACAGGCGTCGACTTGTTCACGGTCGTCCCGTCCCCAAGCTGACCGTTGCCATTGCTCCCCCAGCATTTCACCGTGCCGTCGGAAAGAAGGGAACAGGTGTGATTGACGCCCCCCGCCACGGCGACAGCACCGCTGAGCGTCGACACAGCGACGGGGGTCGATTTGTTCACCGTCGTCCCGTCCCCAAGCTGACCGAAGGGATTGTACCCCCAGCATTTCACCGTGCCGTCGGAACGAAGGGAACAGGTGTGACTGTTGCCCGCCGCGATGGCGACAACACCGCTGAGCGTCGACACGGCCACGGGGGTCGATTTGTTCGCCGTCGTCCCGTCCCCAAGCTGACCGTAGGGATTGTACCCCCAGCATTTCACCGTGCCGTCGGAAAGAAGGGAACAGGTGTGAACGTTGCCCCCCGAGACGGCGACAGCACCGCTGAGCGTCGACACGGCTACCGGCGTCGTCTTTTGCACCGTCGTCCCGTCCCCAACCTGACCGTTGCCATTGTACCCCCAGCATTTCACCGTGCCGTCGGAAAGAAGGGAACAGGTGTGGGTGGTGCCCCCCGCCACGGCGACAGCACCGCTGAGCGTCGACACGGCCACGGGGGTCGACTTGTCCGCCGTCGTCCCGTTCCCAAGCTGACCGTTGCCATTCCACCCCCAGCATTTCACCGTGCCGTCGGAAAGAAGGGAACAGGTGTGATATTGGCCCCCCGCGATCCCGATGGCGGAAGAAAGAGACGCCACCGAGACAGGCGTCAACTTGTCGGCCGTCGTCCCGTCCCCAAGCTGACCGTAGAGATTGTACCCCCAGCATTTTACCGTGCCGTCGGAAAGGAGGGAACAGGTGTGAAGACCGAGGTGGTTGGTGAGGCCTTCGCGGAAGGGGCGGGCGGGGGCGCCGGAGGCGGTGGATTCGTGGAGATTGGGATTCCTTACGCCCATCGGACCCACGGCAAACGAGACGGCCACGGGCGTAGTCTTGCTCACCGTTGTCCCATCTCCAAGCTCGCCCTGGGGGCCAGCCCCCCAGCAGTTCACCGTCCCATTCGACAGGAGTGCGCAAACATGGAACTCCGCGGTCGAGATGGCAACGGCATTTGTGAGGGTGGAAACCGCCACGGGCGTCCACTTGTCAACGGTCGTCCCATCTCCCAATTGGCCAAAACTAGTTGCCGACCAGTAGTTCATGCCCCAGCATTTGACGGTCCCATCCGAAAGGAGCGAGCAGGTGTCGAAACCGCCCGGGGAAACAGTTGCGGCATTTGTGAGGGTGGAAACGGCGACGGGCGTCCACTTGTCAACGGTCGTCCCATCCCCAAGCCTCCCGTAGGCGTTGCCTCCCCAGCACTTGACGGTCCCGTCGGACATGAGAGCGCACATGTGGCCGCTGCCGGCTGCCACTGCCACCGCGTTCGAGAGAGACGATACGGCCACGGGGGTCGTCTTCTGCAGCGTTGTCCCGTCGCCGATCTCCCCACTGAGATTGCGCCCCCAGCATTTCACTGACCCATCCGACACCAGCGAACAGGCAACGTCGCCGCCGGAAGCCACTGCAATGGCACCCGTCAGGCTGGTAACGGCCACGGGCGTAGTCTTGTTCGCGGTGGTGCCGTCCCCCAACTGGCCATAGCTATTGATCCCCCAGCACTTGACCGATCCGTCCGAGATGAGGGCGCAGGTCTGGTAGGAGCCCCCTCCCGTCACGGCCAAGACGCTCGAGAGACTGGAGACCCCCACGGGGGTTGACGTGAGCGTCGCGGTGGTGCCGTTGCCCAACTGACCTTCCAGGTTGCGTCCCCAACATTCGACGGTCCCATCCGAAAGGAGCGCACAGGTATGCATATAGCCGCCGGTGACGGACACCGCGTTGGTAAGCGAGGAGACGGCCACGGGGGCTGATTTGTTCACCGTGGTACCATCCCCGATCTGGCCCTCCGCATTGCGTCCCCAGCACTTGACCGTGCCGTCCACCATGAGCGCACAGGCGGACTTGCCGATGTGACCCGAGATGGCTTTCGCAACACCGGTGGTGGACCATGTGCGGGCGTATTTTTCGACGGTGTTGGTGTCCACGTTGCCGGCTTCGTCGCGGGCGCGGACGACGTAGTACACTTGGTTGCCGAACGTGAGCGAGCCGTCGCCGTAGTTGACGGCCCCGGCGGAGGTTGTGAACGTGGCGTTAAAACTTCCTTGGCAGTCCGCTTGAGGCGCCTCACGGCAGATCTGGTAGACGATGTTTCCAGTGGCCGTCACCGTGTCCGAACCGGCTGACCAAGCGAGGTTTACGTTGGTTTCGGAAGTGGCCGTGGCGCTTGTGAGGCCGGCGAACGTCGGCGCAGTCCAGTCGTTCGTCCACGTGATGTCCAGATTGTTCGCCGTTGAGTTTCCGTTCCCGGCGGCATCCACGCAGGCGATGTATCGGGTGTAAGCGGTATCCGCGTTGAGCGCATCGGTGAACTGGCAGGCGGTTGCGCTCGCGCAGGCGGTGCCGGTCCCCGAGTTGTAGGCGGAGTCGGTGGTGTACCATCGGCAGCCGGTGGTGCCGGAGACGGCATCCGTGGAGGTGAGGACGATGTCCGTATTCGAATCGTTTGTTGTGTCGTAATACGTCGTTGCGTTGTCCCCCTCGACGCTGGTGAGGGTGAGCGGCGGGGCGGTGTAGTCGTTCGTCCATGAGATGTCCAAGTTGTTCGCCGCGTCGTTCCCGTTCCCGGCGGCGTCTACGCAGGCGATGGAATATGTGTACGTGCTCCCCTCCGTGGCCGCCCCGGTGAACGAGCAGGATGTGCTTGAGGCGCAGGCGGTGCCGGTCCCTGCGTTGTAGGCCGAGTCGGATGTGTACCATCGGCAGCCGGTGGTGCCGGAGACGGCATCCGTGGAGGCGAGGACGATATCCGTGTTCGAATCGTTTACCGTGTCGTAATACGTGGACGCCGTATCGCCCTCCACATTGGTAAGCGTGAGCGGCGGGGCGGTGTAGTCGTTCGTCCATGAGATGTCCAAGTTGTTCGCCGCGTCGTTCCCGTTCCCCGCGGCGTCCACGCAGGCAATGTAGCGGTTGTAGGTGGTGCCTTCGGTGTCCACACCGGTGAAAGAGCACGAGGTGGCGCTTGCGCAGGCGGTGCCGGTGCCCGCGTCGTAGCCTGAGTCGGTTGTGTACCAGCGGCAGGCGGTGGTGCCGGAGGGGGTATCGGTGGAGGTGAGGACGATGTCCGTGTTGGAGTCGTTTACCGTGTCGTAGTACGTTGAGGCCGTATCGCCCTCGACGCTGGTGAGCGTGAGGGGAGGGGCG
>JACPAV010000064.1 GCA_016180645.1 Nitrospirota bacterium
CGCGTCATTCTTTGAGCCAGCGTCCGCCGGCCGGTTGTGAGGAAGAGGGCAGGGGAGGGCGAAGACGCCATCTCAGATTTGAAATTTGAGATTTCAGATGGAGGAGGGGAGGGGGCCGGCGAGGACGCCATTTCAGATTTCAGATTTGAAATCTCAGTTGAGGAGGGGGAGGGCAGGGGAGGGGATTTCAAACTCGTGGCTCGTGCAGTCAAGATTCGCTCCCGAATCTTGAGCCAGTCTCTCAGGTACGCCCACGCCTCGGGGCCGATCACCACGAAGTTGTTCTTGTCCGCTTCGCCTTTACCTTGGATCACCAGCGTGCGGATGCCGTCCCGCACGCGCAGGTCCGCCTCGTCGGCCCGCCAGGCTTCCACTTGGCGGAGGCCCGTCGTCGCGAGGAGGGCGATGAGCGCCCGGTTCCGGACTGCGGCGGAGCCCTCCCCGGTCCATGCGTCGATCATCCTTCGTACTTCCTCCGGCGTGAAGGCGTCCTTCAGATGGTGCCGACTCCGCCTTGCGCTCTTCACGCGGCCGACCACGACGCCGTGGTAGCCGAGGAAACTCATCACCGCGGCTTTGTAGAGTTGGATGGTGTTCGGCCGCAAAACGGCCGAGGGCGATGGGCGGTGGGCGATAGGCGATGGCAGGGAAGCTGTCGCTCCGTGCGGCTCGCGTCCCGGGTACGGTGCCGCTGCTTGCAGATGCCTGACGAACTCTACCACGGCCTCTCTCGGGGTGGCGAAGGTTTTTCCTCTCAACCAAGCCGCGAACTTTTCGAGGGCGGTGCGATACGTCCGCCGCGTGTCGGCGCTGAAGGAGGGGTCGTTGAGGAAGGCCTCGATCCGGGCGAGGAGCGCGGACGGCGAAGCGAGAGCGAGGTCAGTCATGGGAAGATGTGGTCATGTAGTGATGGAGTCATGGAATCATCTAACGGAGAAGAAGGACTCCGGGTCCGGCCACATCGCCACATGACTCCATGAACACATGAATACATGACTCCATTCCTCCTGAACTTTGCACGGTTCTTCCCGCGTGCCTTCCTGTCTCTCTTGCCTCGCGCCTTTCGTCCGGCGCCCTGCGCCTTTTTCCATGACTATATCACAAATGAGGGTTAGTGATAGTATGAAAATGGCGCATGACACATGACGCATGACCCATGACACAGGCCGAAAGAGCCCCAAAACAGCCCCAAAACGAAACCTTGCTTTTGTCGAACGGCTGAACTACAATAAAGGAGCGTGACAAGGATGCAAAAGAGACACACGCACGGACGCCGCGCTACCCCAACCCACCGCCCAGGCCGCACCGCGATAGCCGCTCGCCCGAACGGCTTCGATCACGGAAAATCGGTCTCGACCTCAAGAGCCCTCTTTGCCGCATGATCCCACCACCTCGAACAGCCCGCCGCTTGGCGGGCTCGAATTCTGCGGCCTCCGGCCGGTTCGAGGTGGTGGGATGAAAGGCCGGATCCTGGGAGAGCGGGGAAAGGTCACGTTCTTTTTCGAGTGCCGCGAATGCAAGGAGAAGATCAGACTCCCGCTCTACTTCGGCGTGAAGAGGATTTGGAACAACTCCACCAGCCCGACGTTGCAGAAACTCTATCCGCACCAGGGCCACAGGGTGGGCGTGCGATGGGAGTTTGAGCCGGTGTAGATGGGCAAGA
The DNA here is from genome assembly GCA_016180645.1 of Nitrospirota bacterium. Classification (NCBI taxonomy): domain Bacteria; kingdom Pseudomonadati; phylum Nitrospirota; species Nitrospirota bacterium. The sequence goes on from JACPAV010000064.1 coordinate 1,664, forward strand.
AACAATACCGGGGTCACTATTGCCGGGTTTGCGGCCGAATACGCGCGAATGAACGATTCAGCGGCAAGGGCCACGCGAGACATGTCTGTAGGGACTGCGAACTCAAGATGCGCGCCGAGGCTCGCAAGAGGAGGAAACCCGACCGCGTAGGCTCGGAAGGGGCGGGACAGGCCGGAAGATCGTGAACATCCCGTTGTCGGATCGACCGATCGTTCATCTCAAGAGCATGAACACCACAGAGATGGCCCGGCGGCATCTGGAGGAGTGGTGGGCGCCAAGGATAAAGCCCTGGGCCGCGGAGACAGGCAGGAATCTCTTCGCGGAAGTACTGAGGACGATCCGTTCGGTTCGGTTTTGTGGGTATGGGCACGGCGGCTGGATCTACAGCTCGGTGGCCTTCGAGGTCGCAACCCTCCTCACCGTTGAGGTCGAGCAGGCCTTCAGCTACATCGACAGGGCAGCCAAGCCGGCGCATACGCCGTGCGTCCCCAAGAAAAAGCAGCTCCGGCGCCTGGCGGAGACGCTCTCAAAAGACAATCTGGTCAAACCTTCTCTCGACTACCCACCCTGCGAGTGCTGTCTCGAGCGGATCGAGAAACGTTTCTGCAAGAAATGGCAGGGGCTGGATCACCTTTGGTGGACGAGGCTCCGGGAGATCCTGCCGGAGTATCCGATAGACGAGCGTTTCGAGAAACGGGGCTTCCGGTACGAACTCGATGAGGTCACGCAGTCTGCCATGCAGTGGGTCGTGGAGACCTACTTGGAAGAACTTGCAAAGGCCGGAGCGGATGGACGCGAGGAGCTGCCGCCACCGTCCTTCGTCCGGGGCCTGGCGGCCTCGGTCTTCGCGGGTCGCCCCAGCAAGAAAGAGCGGGCCGCAGCCCATTAGGCAGGATGCGACACTACACTTGGATCCCCCGTGCAGCAGACATCGCCTTCGAGCTGATGAAGGTGCCAGCCCTTCTGGATCGCAAGGACGTGGAGAAGCTTTTCAAGATCCCCAAGACGAGCGCGGTCTACCTCATGCGCGCGGCGGGAGGAGAGAAGAAGGGCATCTCGATGGTCATCAGCCGGGACCGGCTCACGGCTTTCGTGAACGGCAAAGTGAATGGGGAGCCATCCCGAAGGCCCGCGCTGGGCGAGTACGTCATCGAAGGGGAACCCCTGAAGGAGGATGAGTGGCTTGAGAAAGTGGCCAACGGCGTCAGGATCGCCGCGAAGTCCCGGGCCGAGTTCGTGCGGAATCTGAAACGCCTCACGCAGGCTCTCCAGGACCCGATTGAGCGAGAGAAGATGTTCCGGGAACTCCATCTTCAATAGGATATTACGTATGAGCGCGGCGGCTCTCCACCCTCTCTTCGATCTCAAGCAGAAGCTTGAGGTCCTGATCGCGCTCGTCACCGGACCGGACGAGGAAAAGCGCGAGACGGCAGCCTTCGAGGCTTCGATCGCGTCCCATGCCTCGCAGCTCACGCTCCTCGCCTCAAACCTGCCGCACGCTCCCCGGGCGATTGAACTGGCCTGCGACCTCCTGGAACTGGTGGCGCTTCTCATCCTCCTGAAAAGCACGCGCCTCGTCGAGCGACTCGGAAGATCTCCGGACGACCCCGCGGCGCGAGAGATCCTTCTCAAGCATATCCTCGAGAAAGCGCGCGCCCTCCGCGACGAGATCGATGTCCGCCTGTTGCCGGTGAGGCCCGTTCCGCCGCCCGGGCGCTATGGTGAGGTCCTGGCGGAAGGCGGATCGGATACCGGTGGTCCTCGCATGGAATGGGTGTCGTTCGAGGAGCTTGCCGACAGCCTCGACCAGATCCTTTCCGAACTCGAATCGAGGCCCCACGAGGTGCAGATGGACCGCCCGACGGTACGGGAGATGATCGAGAAGTTGCTCGCCCTCCTGGCCGCACGAACCAGGTTCATCCTCCAGGCCGTGTGGGGTATCGAAAGAGCCGAGCGGGTGACGGCGTTCCTGGCCGCCCTTGATCTCACGTATCAGCGAAAGGCGCGGATTGAGCAGCGTGAGGCCGGAGGGGACGTCTATGTCACACGGGGCACGGCGGGCGATCCTGGTGCCGGAGCATGAAGCAGAATCCCGTCGCGAGGTCCGAAGCGGATTCCGCACCGCAGGTCGAAGGCAACCTCCGTTGGATGTCGGTCGGCGAGTTTCGCATCGAGAGAAGATCCCTCGTGCCACCCTCTCTCTCCGGCCTCCTGAATCGGCAACCCTGCATCTATCGACTTCTTTTTCTTGACCAAGCTCGGATGAACGAAGCGTGGGTGGGCCAAAGCCGGAGCTTGGGGCCCGACCTGCGGGCGTTCGCAAAGGGTGGAGGTGCGATGCCGAAGGAACTCAGGAGCCATGTGCTGAGCGCGCTCCGGAGCGGGAGGAGGGTTTGGGTCGAGGTGGTCGAGCCGAGCCGGCTCAAGTTGCATACCGGCAATGCGGACCTGAAAGACGACGATACAAGAGCGCTGGTTCGCCAACTCGCTCTCCTCCAGACGGCCGCGACGGTGAAGAAGGTCTTGGAGTTCGGACGCAAGGGCTGGTCGTAGCGTGACCGTGGAATCGACTGAGGCCGACCGTCCGAGACAAATATGCGCCGTCCTCATCGGGTCGGGCAGGGCGCTCGCCCCAGCGGAGATCGGCCAAGTGCTTGGGATCGAGACCCATGACGTGGAGAGCGTGATGGAGCATGTCAAGGATCGGCTTGCCGGCGTCGGCCTCGCGCTCGTCTCGGACGAGAAGGGGAGATGGCTCGTCGCGGTGGGCGCGGCGGGACGTGTGATGGTCGCGCGGCTCAACGGAGACCCGCTGGGACGTAGGCAACTTTCTACCGAGGCGGCCGAAACGCTCGCTTTGCTTCAGGAGAAAGGACCGCTCACCATCAAAGAGATGGCCCGCATCCGCGGCGCGAATCCGAGAAATGCCGTCGAGACATTGCGTGCTCTCGGCCTTGTCCGGCGCGCTGGCCGCTCGCGGGGCAGGGGAGGGGCGTGGCTTTACAGGGTTTCGGCGACCGTACCGGATGGCTTGTGAGGGGCTAAGGAATGTGAGAAAGCTGTCTCGGTTGGAGCGCGTTGGTAGGAAGGTGACATGAATCCTTTCGTGCGAATGCCTGGCAGGCAGAGGGAGCCCGAATGGCTCCAGGCCGCAGCCTCCCTCGATCATATGTTGGAGTTCTGGGAGCCCCGGATCAAGCCGTGGATGGAGCGCGCTGGGAGGGCTTACTTCGATGTCGCTCGAGACCTTGCCCAAAAGGTCACGCACTGCCAGCCGCCCTCCGCCCAATCGCGCCGGGCGATCCTGATGATCCTCCCGGTAGCGGAGGTGTATGCGTGGGCTGCTTCCCTTCACGACTGGTGCAGGCGCGCAGGGTTCTGGGGCGACGCCGGGGAGACCTTCCTGTGGGTCCGCCGCAACGTGGCCGAGAAGCTCGACGATGATGAGCGAACGGACCTCATGCTTTTCGGGGAGTGCAAGGAATGCGTGGAGGAGGCGGGCGTCCATTCGAACGCCTCCCCGAAGAGGCCGTTCCATGTCTGGAACAAGCGCCTCCCTTCGATCGTGAGGGAGTACGCGAAGAGATACCCCCTGACGGACTACTATCCGCGTGAGCTGATCACCGTGATGACGCTCGTCGGCGAGGAAGCCATGAGGGGCTATCTTGGCGGCTTTCGGGAGGCGATAGGGATCGATCCCGACCTTCCGGCCGAGGAGCAATTCCGTAGCGATCTGGCCCACGCGATTCGACACGTTTACACGGCTGCGGACAACCCCGATGTCATGGTGATCGAAAGCTGGGGGCCGAGCAAGAAGTGGGAAGAGGGATGGAGACCGGAGTGGGCGAGGGTAGCGGAGCCGGCTGCCGATGCGCCTCCGGATGTCCGGAAAAAGCGCCGCAGTCGGACCCAAAGGGCGGGAGCGGGGGCACGAACGCGGTGATATCTGGAAAGGCCAATCCGGCCCACCTCGATTTGGAATTGGCCGTGGCCACTCCCAAGCCGAAAGACCGTCCTCGCCGTTCCCGCAGATTCGCCTCGCCTCCCCCCAGCATGAAAAGTTCGATCGGCGGTTTTGCGCGATATCTTCGTCGAACACCGCCCTGGCTTGAGGGGGCTCAATTCGTCGACCACATGCTTCAGTTCTGGCAACCCCGCCTCTGCCCTTCGATGCGAGAGGCTGGACGCGCCTACTTCGACGTCGCCCTCAGAATCCTTGGTCGGATCAAACATTGTCGGCCGATGTCGGCCGCGACACATCGGGCGATCCTCACGATCCTGCCCGTGCCGGAAGCGTACTGGCTGGCTCGAACACTTGCCAACTCCTGCCGCGAGCAAGGGTTCTGGGAGGATGGCATGGAGGCGTTTCCCATCGTTCGGAAGAATATCGCGGACAAGGTGTACGACGATGAGAGGCGTCGGGACCTCATGCTCTTCGGGGAGTGCAAGGAGTGCCTGGCCCGGTCCGCGCCTTTGACGCTGGAGCATCCCAAGCGGCCTTTCTTCATTTGGTCCAGGCGTGTCGAGCCGCTCACGCTCGAGTATTCGAAGAACTATGCCTTCACGGATTTCTATCCAAGGGAGCTCATCAGCGTCGTCTCCATGGTGGGGGATGAGATCATGAAGGGGTACATCGCAGGATACGAGGAGGCTCGTCTCCGCGACCCTGACCTGCTGGACACGGCCGTGTTCCGTCGGGATCTGGCTCACGCCATCCGGCACGTGGCTCAAGCAGCAGACAATCCCAACCATCTTGTCATCGAAAGCTGGGGGCCGAGCAAGATGTGGGAAAGCGGCTGGAGACCGGACTGGGCGCGCGATCCTATTTCACCCATCAGGAGCCAACGCCGGGCAAAGGTGGGAAGGAGGCGAGATGCCGTACGTGCTCTTCCGTGACCATCTGCCCGAGATCGCCGAGCGTGAGACCCGGTCGATCACCGTCTTGCCCGAATCCAATCTGGGCCTTCCGCCGGGGAACTATGGGTTCATCGAAATGTTCTGCGATGAGACGGGCTGCGACTGTCGGCGCGTTTTCTTCTACGTCGTCTGTTCGTTCCGCAAGGAGGTCCAGGCGGTTGTGGCGTGGGGTTGGGAAGACCCCGCGTTCTACGCGAAATGGATGAGGAGCGGTGATGCTCGTGATGTTGCAAACCTCAAGGGGCCTATTCTGAATCTGGGCAGCCCTGAAACGGAACTGGCCCCCGGCATCCTGGCGATAGTCGAGAACATTCTGCTGAGGGATGCCGCCTACGTCGATCGCGTCAAGAGACATTATGCCCTGTTCAGGGACAAGGTTGATGGCTGTGTGCACGGCCGCCTCGGGGATGGACCGAGCGCGGAGGAGTTGGTCCCCACAGCGAGTCCCTCCGGAAGGAAAGTCGGACGCAACGAGCCGTGCCCCTGTGGGAGTGGAAAGAAGTACAAGAAGTGCTGCTTGGGGAAGGAGGCGTCGGAGCCTGAGTTCGAGGGTCTCGACGACGCAATCGATTCCGTTGGAACGAACGCCGAGGATGCCGCCCACGTGAATCGCCCGAGAAGTCGCAGACCCCGCAGGCGGGTTCAGTTCGCGAGGGTATTCCAGTTCAAGATCACTCTCCACGGGACGAATCCTCCGATCTGGAGGCGCATCCTGGTCCCGGAGAACTACTCATTCTGGGACCTGCATGTGGCCATCCAGGACGCGATGGGGTGGAAGGACTATCACCTGCATGTCTTCCGGATGTGTCGTGCCGGAAAGGGGAAGGAAAAGCTGATCGGTATTCCGGATGAGGAGTGGCAGGAGGAGTTTCCCACCTTGCCGGGTTGGAAACAGGCCATCGCGGACTGGGTCACCCTGAATCATCCCACGGCTGAATATGAGTATGATTTCGGAGACAGCTGGGAGCATGAGGTGGCGCTGGAAGAGATTATTCCGCGCGATCCCGCCGTGGCCTACCCTTCTTGCACGGAGGGCGCGCTATTGGCCCCTCCGGAGGATGTCGGGGGCATCGGCGGCTACTACGATTTCCTCGAGGCCGTGCGGGATGTGAACCATCCCGAGCACGACGAATGGCTGACGTGGGCCGGTGGCGCCTACGATCCCGATTCCTTCGATCCCCGGAAGGTGCATTTCGACGATCCCGATGAAAGATGGTCCATTGCCTTTGAAACCATGGGCGAGGAGATTTGATGGCTCGTGTTGCCGAAGTGGGGCGCGGCTTGTGCTTCACGCCCCTTCGGGAGCGTATGATAACCCCGCGCTTATTATGAAATTCTTCACGAAAATGCGGAAAAGGCCCGGACGATTGCCCGGAAAGGAAAGCCCAAGCACCCCCGGCAGACAAATTGGATGTCCCCTTGTCCGGCTTCCGGCCCGGGAATGCATCGCCGAGTGAAATCTGAGCCGCCCCGTTGACCGGGCCAGCCGATTCCATGCGAGGGGATCCATCGAGGTCCGGTCGCAATAGACCCAGACTGCGCGTTCTGGCTCTTCGTGGTACGCCCAAGGAGACCATCCAGTGTCTTCTCTGCGGGCTCCGGATGAAGAACCTGGGGATTCATATTGTTCGGGTCCATCGAATGAGGTCTGAAGACTACAAACGCCGGTTCGGGGTCGTTTACGTGGCAAGTCCGGCTGCTCGGAAAGCCGTGAGTCGGGCAATTACCCGATGGACCCCCGCCAGGATCATAGCGGAACTCCGGCGCCTCACGACATCGGCGCACGGCCCGCGCCAACTGCGGCCGCAACGCGTTGCGACGCACCGGCGACTTCAGACACGTTGCCGCTACCATTTCGGTTCGTATAAGGCAGCACTCCAGGCCGCCGGGCTCGACCTCCACGTGTCCAGCCGCCGCTTCAAATGGGACCGCGCGCGTCTGGTCGCTGAAATCAGATCGCGCCGACGGCAGGGACTTCCGCTCAACGCCAACGCAGTCCCCCACGGCATCAAGCGTGCGGCCGCGAGACACTTCGGAGGATATGGGGTGGCCATCGAAGCTGCCGGGATCCGGTATGCCACGATCAGAAAGACCAAGCCTTATGATCTGAAGCTCATCATCCGCGCAATTCGCAAGAGGTGGGCGTTGGGGAAACCCCTCAATCATAAGGTGGTCAAATTGGAGGACACATGGCTTGCCCAGGGCGCCCGGTTGCGGTTCGGAAGCTGGGACGGAGCCCTCCGGGCCGCCGGCTTCGATCCGAAGAAGATTCGGTTCCGGAAAAAGTGGTCCCCTGCGGAGGTGATCAGCCGGATCCGGTCCCGATCTCAATCTGGCCAACCGATGAACCTGAGGGCCGTATTTTTCGGTGATTCATCGCTCTACGCAGCCGCCTGCCGGTACTTCGGCACGTGGCAGAAGGCCGTGAATGAGGCGGCGTTGGATTATGAAGCTATCCGTCTGAGAAAAGTCTGGACCATGCAGGATGTCCTGGACAGCATCCGCAGGCAAGCGGCCCTTGGCATTCCGCCCCTCAAGGCGGCGATGGCAGAGCGGGAAAGTACACTCCCCAGCATCGCCCGAAGGTACTTCGGGACATGGAGGGCGGCTGTTGGCGCCGCAGGGCTGGATCCGGCCGGCCCGGCGGAGGCTGGATGATTACAGCCACAAGTAGGCCGGTAGGTCACCTCGATGTAATATTTTGGGTCGGTTGCACCAGAATGGTGCTCCGAGACGGGTTCGTGGGTAGTCTCGTCTCTGAGTTGATCCGAGGGCCTGTGGGAATCTGGACATGCGTAGCGGTGTGCAACGTCATGTGAAAACGATGAATTCAAAACCCTTGTTGTGCACTTTTGCAGAAATACGCGCCCAAGGCCAGTTTGTGATGGAGGAGGTTCCGGAGGATGAGTCGACGGGGGACAGGTCGTGACGGCCCCAGCCAGGGACAGTGCCGGTGTGCGAATCCCTCCTCCCCTCATCGTGGCGGTCGGGATCGGACTGGGCTTTTTCCTTGAGCGCCTGAAACCCTTTCAGATTCTTGCCTTGTTCGATCCGTTGCCCATGCGTATCGCGGGCGGGGCGCTGATTGCGTTGGGCGCATCGATCCTGCTCCTCACGGTGCGGCACTTCAAACTGGCCAGGACGGAGCTCAAGCCTTGGAGGCCGTCCGCCTCACTCATACGGAAAGGGCCACTGAGAGTTTCCCGGAACCCCATCTACCTCGCGTTTCTGCTTGTCCAGTTCGGCGCCGGGATCTTGACGCGAAACACGTGGGTCCTGCTTTTCTCCATTCCCGTGTATCTGGTGCTGCGATTCTATGTGATCGCTCGCGAGGAACGATACCTTGAACGTGCTTTCGGAAAGGCGTACCTCGAATACAAGACCGGCGTACGCCGGTGGCTGTGAAGGATGGCGCGTTGAAGGGCGGGAACCACGGTCGAATCCTTGGCGACCCCCGAGATGCTGCGCCATCCCGCACATGGAAGGTTTTCGGGAAAACCTGCTCGGGGAAGCATCGCCTCGAAGCGAGGCGACACTCCGACTCCGTGAAAGCCTCGGTCGAGTAGCATGATCAAGGGCCCGCTCCTTCAATCCACGCTCGCCGCCATCGGCGTCGGATACGTGCTGGGGTTTTTCGGCGAGGGGGTCCGGGACGTGCTCTCGCGCGTGTCCAAGTGGTGCATCTGGGGGGCGTGGGGGATGATCCTCCTGGCCGCCATTCTGTACAGGGGATTTGGGGTGGAGGGCGCGGCGGCTTGGGTGGGTATCGTGGGCGTGAGTTCGCTCGGTCTCGGCGCCTCGCTGACCTTTGCTGCGCTCCTTTCCCTCTTCACGGAAGTGGTGGTCGACAACATCAAGGAGGCGCGGCGTCCCGGAAAGAGTCGGCAGGAAAAGGCCGAGGACGCCGCGTTGATCGCGGGGCCGGAAGTAATCCGGGCTCAGCGGCGGCGGGATCTCGCGGCTTGGGCGCTGATGTTCGCCGGGGTCGGCGTGGCTGTCTTTCTTGTATTTGTTTTCGTGCCGTCCTTCGCCGAGGTCGTCATGGGTTGGATGCGCATGGAGAAACTGACCGAAGAGACGGGGATTGTCCATTCCGGGAACTACGCATGGATCGGGCTGGCGCTGGGCGCCTTCATGCTGGGCGCCGCCTACTGGCTGAGGCGCTTATAGGAGTCGTCCGTTGCGCGTGTCCCGTTGGCACGCCGATCCTGGAAATAGATGACAGCCAGAACCGCCAGACCGATGCCCGCTCCGGTAAGGTAAAGCGTCATGTAGTAGGTACTAAGATCCACGTTCAGGCTCCTTTTTCAAGGTAAACGGCTACAGACACAAATATGGCCGTGACGAAGAGCCCGGCCATCATAACCTTGGCGTTTCCGAGTTGTGTAGCGACAAACGGCGCAACGACGGTACCCCCAAACGTCAGCTTGGCGCATCGTAGAAGAACTTCGCCAGACTCGTCCGCTGTGTCTTGTTCATTGCCATGACCAAAGTGTAGCACGATTACGGAAGATTTGTGACGGGGACGGGGGTGGAGCGGTTGACGGTGGTCCGGTCGCCGAGTTGGCCGGCGGGGTCGAGAAGTATCAAGTCAAGACTTGACCCGTGCGCCTTTTCCGATTACGGAAGATTTGTGACGGGGACGGGGGTGAGGCGTTGGGTGCTCGTGCCGTCGCCCAGTTGGCCGTAGAGATTCCTCCCCCAGCATTTCACCGTCCCGTCGGAAAGAAGGGAACAGGTGTGATCGATGCCCCCCGCCACGGCCACACCGCCCGAAAGTGATGACACGGCGGTAGGCGTCAGGCGATCGGCGCTGGTTCCGTCCCCAAGCTGACCGTAGACATTGCGCCCCCAGCATTTCACCGTGCCGTCGGAGAGAAGGGAACAGGTGTGATTTAGGCCCCCTGCCACGGCCACACCGCCCGACAGGCTGCTCACGGCCACGGGGGTCGATTTGTCCACCAGCCCCCCGTCCCCAAGCTGACCGAAGACATTGCGCCCCCAGCATTTCACCGTGCCGTCGGAGAGAAGGGAACAGCTGTGATCGGCGCCCACTGTGACCGCCACGCCGCCCGTGAGGGAGCTCACGGCCACGGGGGTCAATTTGTCCACCGTCGTCCCGTCCCCAAGCCGACCGCCGTAATTGTATCCCCAGCATTTGACCGTGCCGTCGGAAAGAAGGGAACAGGTGTGATTGCTGCCCCCCGTGACGGCCACGCCACCGGAGAGTGAAGACACGGCGGTGGGCGTTGGGCGGTTGCCGGTGGTTCCGTCCCCAAGCTGACCTTGGGCATTGGCCCCCCAGCATTTGACCGTGCCGTCGGATAGAAGGGAACAGGTGTGATTGCTGCCCCCCGCGACGGCCACACCGCCCGACAGGCTGCTCACGGCCACGGGGGTCGATTTGTCCCCCCCCGTCCCGTCCCCAAGCTGACCGTAGAAATTGCGCCCCCAGCATTTCACCGTGCCGTCGGATAGAAGGGAACAGGTGTGCACGTTGCCCCCCGCCACAGCCACACCACCCGACAGGCTGCTCACGGCCACGGGGGTCGATTTGTCCCCCCCCGTCCCGGCCCCAAGCTGGCCGTAGATATTGTACCCCCAGCATTTCACCGTGCCGTCCGAGACGAGTGCGCAGGTGTGATTGCCGAGGTGGTTGGTGATGCCTTCGCGGAAGGGGCGGGCGGGGGCGCCGGAGGCGGTGGATTCGTGGAGGCGGGGGAGTTTGACGGCCATCGGGCCGACTAGTGAGGACACGGCGGTGGGCGTTAGGCGGTCGGCGGTCGTCCCGTCCCCAAGCTGACCGTAGAGATTGCGTCCCCAGCATTTCACCGTGCCGTCGGAAAGAAGGGAACAGGTGTGATTTTGGGCCCCCGCCACGGCCACACCGCCCGAAAGTGATGACACGGCGGTAGGCGTCAGGCGATTGGCGGTGGTTCCGTCCCCAAGCTGACCGTAGAGATTGTCCC
>JACPAV010000065.1 GCA_016180645.1 Nitrospirota bacterium
GGGTTCGGAAACCGTGGCATCGTTGACCCTTTGTTGGACGATATCAGCAGGATGCTCTCCGGTCTGATTCGCCACGTTGAGATGCGGAACGGGCGGGGAAGGGGCGGAGGGACATGAAGGCTGTCCGACTTGTCTTTCTCATCACCCTTCACTCATCACTCATCACGATCTCGCCCGCCTGCCAGAAAACCGCGGCCAAGGAAGAGCCCCAAGCGCCCCGAGACACACAGGCGCCGACGCTCAGTATCACCGAGCCGAGCCTGCCGTACGGCATGGAGGGGATCTCGCAGAGGGAGGGGGTCATCACCTTCTCCGGAATGGCGGAGGATGATCAAGGCGTGGTCCGCGTCAAATGGGAGAACCACCGTGGAGGGAAGGGATGGGCGCGGGTGATGAACATTCACGGTACCCAGACGAACTGGGAGGTGAAAGACATCCCCATCGAGCCGGGTGACAACAAGATCACCCTGACGGCGCAGGACGCGGCGGCGAACGCGGCGACAAAGACCATCTGGGTGGGGCGGACCACGGACGTGGATTTCATCAGCTACCCCGACGCGAGCGAGACCGACATCCACTTGAACGAGGCCACCGAGACGATCTTCCGAGTGGCGATCAAGGAAGCCCGGAAGGTGAAGATCGAGAGCGTCAAGCTCGTGAAGGTGAACGAGAACGGCGAAATTCTGGACACGCTCGGCCCGATGTACGACGACGGGAAGAGCGAGCACGGAGATGAAGTCCCCGCGGACGGCGTCTACAGCGCGAGAGTCACGCTCTTGGAAGGCACGGAGGGCATGGTCCGCTTCCGCGTGGTCGTTAACGGCGTCAAAGAAGGCACGGGCACTGTCTCGGCGTCCTCCGAACCGTTCGGCGCGCAGGTTTTCGTTCCACTGACCGACGAGGAACTAAAGGTATATCTGGCGATGGGACGGAAAGCCGGGGAAATGTACGCCCCGTTGGAAGCGGAGGTGGGAGGTAGGGAGGCGGCGCGTCGGACGGCTGAATGGCTCAAGAAACAACCTGGCGTGAAGGATGCGGGGTCATTCGAGGACGGCTACAGCTTCGTCATGGATTCGGGTCTCCAGACGGTCTACATTAACCCGGATCGGTTTACCAAGCAGGACATTGATCCCGCCGACCTCGAGCCTCTGAGGGAAGAGCCACCGTCTGATTCAAACGCCCCGCCCGTTATGCCTTCGAGGCCGAAGAAGTTGGAACCACTGATCTACAAGACCCATCGGAGATCGGGGCCATCCCGGGCACAAATCATCAATCCCAAGGTCCTGGTCGTGTCACCCTACTCCAATCAGTCCCCGAGGCTTCCGGCGGGGGCCTACGACCGCGTCCACCGGATGTTTGCGGACCACAAGTGTCCGGTTTACGAAGCGAAACGTGTGAAAGGGGCGTTACCCGACGTTGAAGTTTTCAAGACTCTGAAAGAGCATGACACCGTCATCCTGGATACTCACGGGGAGGCCTTCTGTCCGACTGACGGATGGTATCAAGCCTGTCCCTCTGGGTCATCTAGGAAGCCAAGGGCATTCGTAGCGACTTACACGGGAACCCGTGTTACGGCATCCAACGTAAACCAGTACCGGGATGATCTGCGTAATGGGATGCTGTACCTGGCGCCGCTCGATCGAGAAGCGCTGAACATGCACTTCGTCCTCTCGCCCACCTTTGTCACAACCCACAATAGCAAATTTCGTTCTGGCACGATGGTGTTCAATGGGAGTTGCCGAAGCATGTACAACCCCACCATGGCGGGGGCTTTCCTCATGGCGGGCGCGTCGTACTACATGGGTTACAACGAGTACGTTCGCACGTGCTACGACAGCGCGGTCGTCAAGACCTTCTTCGAATCCTTGCTTGCCGGGTCTACGGCGGGTCAGGCGTTTACGGCCGCGACAACCGCCCACGGCTTCGACGACAACAATTGCTGGTTCTCCCCCCTCTTCTCGAAGCCGTTCCCCGCGGTTCTGACGCCGGCTGGCAATCCCGACCTCAAGATAACGATCGAGGGGGTCAACAACGGCTCATTCGAGCAAGGACCGGGAGCCCCGCCCCCCGGGTGGGATGCCAAGGGCGACGTGCAGATCATCACCAAGCTCGGCCCGATCACGGCGAAAGAAGGCCTCTACATGGCCTACCTCAGCACCGGGGAAAATGCTGAGGAGCAACCCCGCAGCATGCTCGAACAACCCTTCTGCGTGCCTCCGGATGCGAAGAAAGTCTCCTTCGACTACCGCCTCGTCTCCGAAGAGCCCGACGAATTCCTGAACTCGGGCTATCGAGACACCTTCGAGGCGGCGCTCGTCGTGGGAAGCGCGCGGACGGTCCTGGTTTCGGAGCACACGGATCAGGCGCCTTGGAATCCCGTTTCCGGGATCGACCTTGAAGGCGGCGACCGCACGGCTTTTGCCACCGACTGGCGGCGAGTGAGCGGGGACCTTTCCGAAACCGCCCGCGCCGAGGGCGCGACCCTTGCCTTCCGCCTCCAAGACAACGGCGATCTCGTCTACGACACCGCCGCCCTCCTCGAAAACGTGCATCTGGAATAGCTCGATGAAACGGATTCCGATCCCCGTCCTACTCATCACCCTTCACTCATCACTCTTCACGACTGTTCCGGCCTGCGACAAGAGCGCCGCGAAGGAGGAGGCCCAAGCGGCCAAGGACACCCAGGCGCCCTCCCTCTCGATCACCGAGCCGAGTCTGCCGTACGGGATGGAGGGGATCTCGCAGAAGGAGGGCGTGATCACCTTCTCCGGCATGGCGGAGGACGACCGAGGCGTGGTCCGTGTGAAATGGGAGAACCACCGGGGAGGGAAGGGTTGGGCGACCGTCGTTCGCCGGGGCACGCAGACCGATTGGGAAGTGAAAGACATCCCGGTCGAGCCGGGCGACAACCGGATCACCTTGACCGCTCAGGACGCCGCGGCGAACGCGGCCACGCAGACGATCTGGGTGGTGCGGACCACGGACGTGGATTTCATCAGCTACCCCGATGCGAGCGAGACGGACCTTGAGATCAGCAAGCTGACAGAGGTCATTTTCCGAGTGGCGATCAAGGAGAGTCCGAAAGTGAAGATCGAGAGCGTCAAGCTCGTGAAGGTGAACGAGAATGGCGAGATTCTGGACACGCTCGGCGAGATGCTCGACGACGGCAAGAGCGAGCACGGGGACGAAGTTCCTGCCGATGGCGTGTTCAGCGCGAAGGTCACGCTTCTGGAAGGCACCGAAGGCAAAGTCCGTTTCCGCGTCGTTGTCTCCGGTGTGAAGGAAGGTGCGGGGGGCGTCACCGCTTCCTCCGAGCCTTTCGCCGCCCGCGTGTTCAGGCCGTGGACAATGGAACAGTTGAACGCCTTTTGGGCTGTCCAAGAGCCGTCAGAAAAGATGTACTTCGACCTCAAGAGCCGGTTGGGGCATGAAGAGGCTGCCCGGAGGACGGTCGAATGGGTGAAACAACAACCGGGCGTTGCTCGCGCCCATGCAGACGAAGACGGCTACGGATTCACGATGGAGTGGGGCGAGTTCGGTGGACACATAGACATCATCCCGCGAGGTTCCGGCTGGCACCCGGATGATCCCCCCGAAACGCGTGGAGAAACGCCCGGTCCCTCCCGGCAACTACGGCCACAAGATCAGACTCCAATCCAGGCCCCTCCTCTGCCCGAAAAGGCCCCGCAGAAGCGGCAGCCGTTGCGTTACAAGTTTCGCGTAGGGGCGCGCGCTGAACTCAAGAACCCCAAGGTCCTCCTTGTTTCACCGTTCTCAAAAAGCCTTCCTACCGAGGGACTCGACTTCCTCCAAAAGAAGTTCGAGGCGAGCAAGTGCCCCACCTTCCTGACAAAACGGATCGAGAACCTGGACGCCGACATCGAGGCCTTCAAGACGTTCAAGGACTACAACGTGGTTGTCCTTTACACGCATGGCAATGCCTTGTGCCGTACAGGAGATGGCCCGGCTTATGAATACCGGCGGTGCCCATGTGGGCGGACGGCTGGCGCGATGCCCGTCACACTCACGAGCATTCCTCGGAGTCAGGAAATGGATGTGCGCTATCTGGATGAGCGGAACGGCGGCCGGATTGTGGGGAAGCCCCTTGACGTCTACGGCATCACGCCTGCTTTCGTCACGAAGTACGACAGAAGCTTTCCCACCGGAGCGCTTGTCTTCAACGGAAGCTGCCGGAGCCTCTTCAACCCCGCCCTCTCAGATTCCTACCGGTCGGCCGGCGCGGCGGCCTATCTGGGATACACGGAGTACGTGTCGATCGGCCACCACAACCTCGTTGTAAACGCCTTTTTCGAATTCCTCCTGACTGGACGGAACCTGACCCAAGCGCTCGGCGACACGCTGCTCCAGCGCGGCCTCAAGGATCCCGCGGGGGGATTCAACGGCTGTGAACCGGCGGCATTCGTCGGAGCCGGCAAGCAAGACCTCAAGATCACGATCGAAGGCTTCAACAACGGCTCGTTTGAGCAAGGGCCGGGAGTCCCGCCCGCCGGGTGGGACGCGACAGGCGACGTGCAGATCATCACCAAGTTGGGGCCTCTGACGGCGAAGGACGGTTCCTACATGGCGTATCTCAGCACCGGCGAGAATGCCGAAGACCAGTCCAAGAGCACGCTCGAGCAACCCTTCTGCGTGCCGGCGGACAAATCGAAGATATCTTTTTCCTATCGTCTGGTCTCCGAAGAACCTCTGGAATTCGTCAACTCGGAGTGGCGCGATACGTTTGAGGCAGCATTGGTGGTCGGGACCGCCCGCACGGTTCTCGTTTCCGAAACAACGGACAAGGGACCGTGGGCGGCGCTCAGCGGCGTGGACCTCGAAGGGGGCGATCGCACCGCCTTCACCACCGACTGGCGGCGCATCTCGTCCGATCTCCCGGAAACCGCCCGCACCGAAGGCGCGACCCTTGCCTTCCGCCTCCAAGACAACGGCGATCTCGTCTACGACACCGCCGCCCTCCTCGACAACGTGCATCTGGAATAGCTCGATGAAACGATTTCCGATCCTCATCCTACTCATCGCCCTTCACTCATCACTCTTCACGACTGTTCCGGCCTGCGACAAGACCGCGGCAAAGGAAGAGGTTCAGGCGGCCAAGGACACCCAGCCGCCGACGCTCAACGTCTCGGAGCCAAGCCTGCCGTATGGGATGGAGGGGATCTCCCAGAGGGAAGGCGTGATCTCCTTCTCCGGCATGGCGGAGGATGATCAAGGCGTGGTCCGCGTGAAATGGGAGAGCAGTCGCGGCGGCAAGGGTTGGGCGACCGTCGCTCGCCGGGGCACGCAGACCGATTGGGAGGTGAAAGACATCCCGGTCGAGCCGGGCGACAACCGGATAACCCTGACGGCGCAGGACGCGGCGGCGAATGCGGCCACGCAGACGATCTGGGTGGTGCGGACCACGGACGTGGATTTCATCAGCTTCCCCGATGCGAGCGAGACCGACATCCACTTGAACGAGGCCACCGAGACGATCTCGACGAGGTTCCGGCGGACGGCGTCTACAGCGCGAAGGTGACGCTCCTTGAAGGCACGGAAGGCAAAGTCCGTTTCCGTGTGATCGTGTCCGGCGTGAAAGAGGGCTCGGGGGGCGTCACCGCTTCGTCCGAACCCTTCGTCATTCGATCCTTGCGGTTGTGGACGGAAGAGGAGGAGCGGCAGGCCGACGCGATTGACGAGCAAGCGGACAGTACATATTTCGAGTTGAAGGCCAAATTCGGTCACGAGGAAGCCGCGCAGCGCACCGTGGAGTGGTTGAAGATGCAGCCCGGCGTCGCGAGTGCTGGCGCTTCCGAGGGTGGGTACAGTTTTCTCATGGAGTCGGGAATACAGGGTGGTTACTTGGAGACTATTCCGCGAAAAAATGCCAACCCCGCCGATCTCAAACCTGATCTACAGAAAGAAGGTTTTGAGGAGCATTGTCTTGGGGATGTTTGCGACACGCCCGACCCGACTGCGGCACCGGCCTCCGCGGTTCGGAAACTTGCTCCGCTTCAGTACAAGATGGATCGGCGTGGAGGACTTCGGGCCGGAATCACGAACCCGAAGGTTCTGATTGCGTCTCCTTTTGCAGGCGAATTGCCCGTCAAAGCGTCGGTGGAACTGAACAGGATGTTTGGATCCCACAGATGTCCGATATTCGACAGGAGGTGGATCGTGGGTGAGAAGGCTGGCGTTGAAACTTTCAAGACCATGAAGGACTACGACATCATCGTTCTTGATACGCACGGCGATGCGATCTGCTGGAAAGCCGAGGGTGGATACGAGCGCTGCCGTCGGGGAGATTTGCCTCCTCCTGGAGCGATTGTGATTACGCGGACCGGTACACCGGTCACGAAGGAAATGAGCCGTTTGTACTCGGAGGAAAGGCGCTCCGGGTTGATCGTAGGAGACAGGTTGTTTTCCACCTACGCGATCACGCCGGCCTTCGTCTACAAGCACAAGCCGTTTCGTCAAAAGTCAATGGTTTACAATCTCTCGTGCCGCAGCCTCTATAACCATACGATGGCCCAAGCTTTTCGGAATGTGGGCGTGTCGCCCTACTTTGGCTATTCGGAGTACGTGGACACCTGCTACGACGACATCGTGCCGACGATTTTTCAGTCCCTTCTAAAGGGACACACCGCAGGCCGGGCATACTCGGACGGCGTTGCCGCCTACGGCCCAACGGACGCGTCTTGCTCGCCCGTTCCCGAGCCGCATCCGGCGACCTTGATCTTGGCGGGGAGCAGCGACCTCAAGATCACGATCGAGGGCTTCAACAACGGATCGTTCGAGCAAGGGCCGGGAACCCCGCCCCCCGGGTGGGACGCCAAGGGAGACGTGCAGATCATCACCCAGCTCGGCCCGATCACGGCGAAAGAGGGAATCTACATGGCCTACCTCAGCACGGGGGAAAACGCCGAAGACCAATCCAAGAGCGCGCTCGAACAACCCTTCTGCGTTCCGGCGGACAAATCGAAGATATCCTTCTCATACCGACTGGTTTCCGAGGAGCCTGACGAATTTCTGAACTCGGGGTATCGAGACACCTTCGAAGCGGCGCTGGTCATCGGGACCGCCCGCACGGTTCTCGTTTCCGAAACGACGGACAAGGGGCCGTGGTCCCCCTTGCCCGGCGTCGACCTCGAAGGGGGAGATCGCACCGCTTTCGCCACCGACTGGAAAACCGTGGCCTCGGAACTTTCCGAAACCGCCCGCGCCGAAGGCGCGACCCTCGCCTTCCGCCTCCAAGACAACGGCGATCTCGTCTACGACACCGTCGCCCTCCTCGACAACGTGCATCTGGAATAGCTCGATGAAACGATTTCCGATCCTCGTCCTACTCATCACCCTTCACTCATCACTCTTCACAATCTTCCCGGCCTGTGAGAATCGGAAGGCCCCAACACTCGACCCGACTGAGGCTTTGGAGCAGCTCCCCCAGGCCGAAATCGCATCGGACCCGGTGGCACTCACCCCCGTCGTGGCGTGGGCAGTGGATCAGATCCTCGTGTCGCTTCGATACTGGGACATTGTGAATGTGGAAGAGGCGCTCGATTTCACGAGAGCGCGTCCAGGTCAGCCGACTTTGTTTGCCGGATTGCCTCTCGGGATGCGGCCCGTGCGATCCCGTTCCCGAATCGCCAGACGCCAGGTAGACAATTCCTGTCCCATGCGAGTGGATCGGTCCGACGGGCCGACGGGCAAGATCGACCTTGAACTCCTCGGCGGCTGCGAAGCATCGGTAAGCGAAATACCCATTCGCTATGTCGGGAGCATACGATTGAAAGGGGACTTGAGCCTCGGCGGTCTTCGCGTGAACACGGTTTGGAAGGACTGGACGGAAGAAAATCCCTTCGGACGCAAGAAAGTAAACGGCACTCAGACGCTGGAGAGTTCGATCCAGGCCGAAGGCGAATATGCCGCTTCCATTCGCCGGCAGTTGGGGGGGACAACCGGAGACGCGGGGCCCATCGAGGAAGACTTCACGTGGACCGTCTCAGGACGCGACGGTGAGGAGGCGAACACGAGCGGCTCCTGGCTGTGGACCTCGGGATCATCGATGAGCGCATTGCGCGTGGACCTGAGAACCACATCCGTTCCGGCGGATACGGCCACGGGGAAACCCGAACGGGTGACCGAGGGAACCTTGGATCTCGGTCTTGTGGGAGGCGGATCACTTCCAGTTCTTTCCGGCTCTTCTTCCGGCCGGCTGACCGTGCATTTCGAGAGCGTCCGCACGGGCGCCTGTCGTGATGGTCCCGCGAAGCCGACGACCGGCCGGATCATATTTGAATCCCTCAACCGGGTGGAGGCCGTTTTTTCAGATTCGTGCGACGGATGTGTAAGCCTAACCGATGGGAGCGGGCGCAAGGTTTGCTGGACGGAGCCGGCGCCGCCGACCGAACCGCCCAACCCAACGGAAGGCCCCCCAACGAGCGAAGGAGTTACCGAGCCGCCTGCGGAGCAGCTGGAGGCCAAAATCGTCGTCATGGAGCCGATCTTCACCGCTCAAACCGATATCGCTTCAAATCAGGTCACCCTTGCCTCACAAGACTTGGCGGTGGCCCTGCCGGAAGGGTATCGGACGGTCAACGTAGAAGCCGATGTGTCCGGCATCTTTTTCGACCGGAGTGAGGGAATTCGTGGGTTCGCCGTGGCGGGACCCTCCGAGGCCGCAACGGCGTCCAAGCTCGGCGAAGCGTTCAAGAACGGGAGTCGGATCAACGGAACGTCCCTCCCCGCGGAGTCGGCGGCCGTCGTCAGCACGGTCAACTCCCTGCGCCTGACATCGGTGGAAGGAAAGCCAATGTCGCTTCAGACGTTCGCCGTCGGCTTCTCTTCGCCGAGGAGCTGGGAGAGTGTGACCGCGCAGCTCGCGGCAGGCGTGGGAATGGCGGCAGCCAAGACGGAGATCTCCATGCCGGGGGTTGAAGTCGGCGCCGCATCCGGCGTCACGTCGAAAGACTATATCGTGGCGCTGGGGTCCGTCGCGCGTGATGGGGGAAAATCGCTGCACGCCGCCGCTGTGGCGCCCATGGACCGCTTCGATGAGCAGTCGTCCGAAATGTTTCAGACCGTGGCCGCGGCCACGCGCGCCAACGCGAAGCTCGCCAGGAAAGAAGAGTCCTTCACGGCCCAGGCTCAAGGGCCGCAGATCACCGTGAGCTCGTCGGTGGTGGACGTGCTGTGGGTCATTGATGACTCCGGCAGCATGTCCGAGGAGCAATCCAACTTGGCGACGAATTTCGACGCCTTTTTCCGGCAATTCCGGGCGCTCAACCTCGATTACCACCTGGGCGTGGTGACGACCGACTGCGACAGTTACAACAGTACCTACTACGGCTCCAAACCGCTCTGCGGCGCCCTGCGAAAACTCTCGAACGGGGCGGTGACCATCGACTCCAACACGCCGCAGGCCGAGAAGGAATGGGCCACCATCAGCCGCCCCGGCACGTCCGGCTCGGGCAACGAGAAGCCGCTCCTGGCCGCAAGGGAAGCCCTCACCAGCCGCGAAACGGACAAGACCAACGCCGGATTCCGGAGAGCCGGAGCCTCACTCGTGGTCATCCTTGTCACGGACGAGGTGGATCACTCCTACGAAGGCGCTTACAAGAATTCCGACCCGGGGGCGACCTACACGCCGCCCACGCCATTCATCCAATTCGTGCAAGCTCAGGCCGCCTCCGTATTCGCCATCACCGGCGATCCGGGGGTGGCCGCCTACAGCGGCGGTTGTACCAGCGCGAACGGCGGCGCCGATCCGGGCAACGCCGTGATCGAGGTGGCGGAATCCACCGGCGGCTCCTGGGCCAGCATTTGCAGCAGCACGTTCGCGCCGACGCTCAGTCTCATCTCGCAAGCGATCGGCACGAAGTCGAGCCGGTTCCGTCTTTCGCAGGCGGCCATACCTTCCCGCATCCGCGTGTTCGTGGACGGCATCGAAGTCCGCCGCAGCATCACCCGAAAGAATGCGGGCGCCATCCAACAGGCGGATGGATTCATTTATGACGTCGCCTCCCGCACCGTCTCCTTCATCGGGGTTCGGTTCGCACCGAAGCCCGGCCAAACCGTCCGCGTCGTCTACCTGGCGGTGGAGGGGTTGGCATGAGAGACCGGCGATGGTGGCTTTCCGATTCCCGATTCCCGATTCTCGTCCTCCTGCTCTCTGCTCACTGCTTGCTGCTCACCCTGCCCGCCTGCCAAAAGACCGCGGTGAAGGAGGAGGCGCAAGCGGCGAAGGACACACAGGCGCCGACGCTCAATATCACCGAGCCGATCCTGCCGTACGGGATGGAGGGGATCTCGCAGAAGGAGGGCGTGATCACCTTCTCCGGCACGGCGGAGGACGACCGAGGCGTGGTCCGCGTGAAGTGGGAGAACCACCGGGGAGGGAAGGGCTGGGCGCGGGTGATGAACATTGGCGGCGCCCAGACGGACTGGGAGGTGAAGGACATCCCGCTCGAACCCGGCGACAACAAGATCACCCTGACCGCGCAGGACGCCGCGGCGAACGCGGCGACGAAGACGATCTGGGTGGTGCGGACCACGGACGTGGATTTCATCAGCTTCCCCGATG
The DNA here is from genome assembly GCA_016180645.1 of Nitrospirota bacterium. NCBI lineage: Bacteria > Pseudomonadati > Nitrospirota > Nitrospirota bacterium. The sequence continues at coordinate 10,580 of JACPAV010000065.1, forward strand.
CGAGCGAGACCGACATCCACTTGAACGAGGCCACCGAGACGATCTTGAACGAGGCCGGCGAGGTCCTGGACACGCTCGGCCCGATGTTCGACGACGGCAAGAGCGAACACGGGGACGAAGTCCCCGCCGACGGCGTCTACAGCGCGAAGGTCACGCTTCTGGAAGGCACCGAAGGCAAAGTCCGTTTCCGCGTCGTCGTCTCCGGCGTGAAGGAGGGCGCGGGGGGCGTCACCGCTTCGTCCGAACCTTTCGCCGCCCGGGTGTTCAAGCCGTGGACAATGGAACAGATGGACGCCTCTGAGGCGGTCCAGGAGACATCCGAGAAGATGTACTTCGACCTCAAGAGCCGGGTGGGACATGAAGAGGCCGCCCGGAGGACCGTCGAATGGCTGATGATGCAACCGGGCGTGGCCGATGCCTACGTACATAAGGAGGGATACGGATTCACCATGGAATGGGGCGAGATCGGCGGACACATGGAAATTGCCGTTCGGGGCTCCGGATGGCACCCGGACGATCCCCCCGAAACGCGTGGAGAAACGCCCGGTCCCTCCCGGCAACAACGGCCACAAGATCAGACTCCAATCCAAGCCCCTCCTCTGCCCGAAAAGGCCCCGCAGAAGCGGCAACCGTTGCGTTACAAGTTTCGCGCAGGGACGCGCGCCGAACTCAAAAACCCCAAGATCCTGTTTGTCTCCCCCTTCTCGCAGAGCCTCCCCACGGAGGGACTTGATTTCCTCCAGAAGAAGTTCGAGGGAAGCAAGTGCCCTGCCTTTGTGACTAGGCGGATCGAGAACGCCGCTGCCGACATCGAGGTCCTCAAGACCCTCAAGGATTACAACGTGGTCGTCTTCTACACGCACGGCAAGGCCATGTGCCCGGTCGATGCCCCGGGCCGATACCGACCATGCCCCTGTGGGCGGAGGTCGGACGCAATCCCCGTCACGCTGACGAGCATTCCTCGAAGCAATCAAATGAACGCCCGATATCGGGAGGAACTGAATGCGAACCGGGTGGTAGGAAGACCATTTGACTACTACGGGATGACCCCTGCTTTCATCACACACTACAATAGATCCTTTCCCCCCGGTGCGCTCGTTTTCAATGGAAGCTGCCGGAGCCTCTTCAACCCCGCCCTCTCAGATGCCTACCGGTCGGCCGGCTCCGCCGCCTATCTCGGATACTCGGAAATCGTGTCAGTCAAGTACCACAATCTTGTTGTAGACACATTCTTCAAATTCCTCTTGGCAGGCAGGAACCTGACCCAAGCGCTTGGGGATACGCTCCTACAAAACGGGACGAAGGATCCGTGGGGCGGATTCGACGACTGCGAGCCGGCCGCATTCGTCGGAGCCGGCAAGCTGGACCTCAAGATCACGATCGACGGCTTCAACAACGGATCGTTTGAGCAAGGGCCGGGAACCCCGCCCGCCGGGTGGGACGCCAAGGGAGACGTGCAGATCATCACCAAGCTCGGACCGATCACGGCGAAAGAGGGCCTCTACATGGCCTATCTCAGCACGGGGGAAAACGCCGAAGACCAATCCAAGAGCGCGCTCGAACAACCCTTCTGCGTTCCGGCGGATGCAAAGAAGATTTCGTTCGATTATCGCCTCGTCTCCGAAGAGCCCGACGAATTCCTGAACTCGGGGTATCGCGACACCTTCGAAGCGGCGCTGGTCATAGGAAGCACCCGCACGGTTCTCGTTTCCGAAACGACCGACAAGGGGCCGTGGGCGGCGCTCAGCGGCGTGGACCTCGAAGGGGGCGACCGCACCGCCTTCGCAACCGACTGGAAAACCGTGGCCTCGGACCTTCCCGAGAACGCCCGAACCGAGGGCGCGACCCTCGCCCTCCTCGTCAAGGACGGCGGAGATCCTGTCTATGACACCGTCGCCCTCCTCGACAACGTGCATCTGGAATAGCTCGATGAAACGATTTCCGATCCCCGTCCTACTCATCACCCTTCACTCATCACTCTTCACAATCTTCCCGGCCTGCGGCGGCTCCCGCCCGGCAAATGAAACCATCGGGATTCCTCTTCGCCCCGAAGTCGCCCTCTTCCTTGCTTCCGCTGTCCCTCTGACAACGGAGATCGAGACGGGAACAAACCTCCCTCCTCTCGAAACAGGGGTGACGTGCCGTCCGGGCGGCGCCTCGGTTACCGCGGCTCCGTCGCCGGCCGCGCCAACCACCGTAGAGGAATGTACTCTCGATGCGGCGATCCCGGAAAAAACTCTCGCGGTAGGCGCCGTCCTCCGACTCACCGTAGCTCGGGTAGCCGATGGAGTGGTCGTCGCGAAGATCATGGCACGCGCTTCCGCCCGGACTCCGGGTCACCGGTTTATCCTGCGGGATGCACTTGTGTATCTCCCGGACGATGATGGCGACGGGGTCTCCAATGCTCTCGAATCGGTCTCCGGATATTCCCCGCTTGATCCCACCGTCAAACCCGAGACGGCACAACTGGCGGAAACGGCAGGCCGCGCCGCGCGGAGACTCCAGCCGCTCCTGGGAACACTCCCCCCCCTCAAGATCGATCTCATCCCCCCTCAGGCTTGGATCACCAAGCCTGAGGCCGGCTCGGGAGCAGATGAATTCTCATTCAGCTCACCCGACGCCTCGGCCGTTTTCCTCTGCTCGGTCGACGGCTCCGATTTCGAGATGTGCTTCGATACGCTTCGACTGGATAAGTTAACGGATGGAACGCATCAAGTGGAAACCAGGGCCGTGAGCCCCCTCGGCAGCGCCCAGAAAGAACCCACCGTATTCAAATGGGAGCAACAACCCCCCGCGACACCGCCTGACGCGCTCTTCGACCTGACCGCTCCCAACCCACCCGACTCTCTCACGCTCAGCATGGACAGCTTTGGAGAGGGCAAGTTCATCCTCTCCTGGCCGGAAGCATCAGACGATTTTGGCGTCCTCGGATACCGCGTCTGGTATGACTCGGACGGGCCGGGTCCTCCATACAGTGGGACTGGATTCCGCGAAGGGTCGTCCCCGATCTTCGTGCCCGCTCCGGCAACCCGCTTCGAATTCACCGGCGCGAAGTTCCGTCCCTACTATTTCGCCGTGACGGCCCTCGACCACGCCAGGCGGGAGTCCGCTTTCACGGAGGAGGTCAACACGTTCCTCCCCCCGGCGGAACATGTGATCGGGCAAGCCGACTTCACCGCACACGCCGCGGGCCTCTCGGCGTCCACCTTCGACGCTCGAGGCGCCGACCCCGTGAGAGGTCTCGGATACGACCCGGATCTCCAACGACTCTTTGTCTCCGACTACTACGGGCATCGGGTGTTGGTCTTTTCTCTCGCCGCCGGGATCACAGACGGCATGAGCGCTTCGAATGTCCTCGGCGCTCCCGACTTCACCACACGCGGCGCCGGTTGCAGTCCCTCAAGCCTGCTCAACCCGGCCTCTCCTGCGTACGATCCGGCAGGCAAACTCTTGTTCGTTCCCCAGGAGGGCGCGAGCAGAATCTCCGTGTTCGAGTTGGGCCATGGAATCCACGATGGGATGAGCGCCGCCCACGTGCTGGGCCAAAGGAGCCTCTCCTCGTGTGATGGAGGCACGGGGCGGTCCCTCCTGTCTGAAGCCGCCTCGGCCGCTTACTCCGGCAAAGAGAAAAGACTGTTCGTGTCCGATTTCGGAAACAACAGGGTGCTTGCCTGGGAGCTTCCTTCTGGCTTGGAAAACGGAGTGGCGGCGGACCTCGTCCTGGGCCAAAAGAGCTTCACGACCAATGCTTGCGGCAGCGATCCCGCGGAGATGGATGGGCCGGCGCAGATTCTATACGACGAGGCCACCCATCGGTTGTTCGTCGCGGATTCCGGCGACGTGTGCGGCCTCGGGATGAGGGTCCTGGTGTTCGACTTCTCGCAATCCGTTGCGAACGGGGCCCAAGCCGCCCCGGGCCCTGGACGGACGGGATCCCCGGCCGGCAACTCGGGCTCCGAACATGCCTCCCTGGCAACCCCCCGTGGAATAGCCCTCGATCCCGTCGGCAGCACCCTTTTCATTTCGGACAGCGGCAACAACCGGATCCTCGTCTACGATCTGGCATCAGACGCGAGAATGGCGGCCTACGTGATCGGACAGGCCAATTTCAACGATCGCGCGCCGGGACGATCGCAAACCAGGCTGAAAAATCCCGCCGGGTTGGTCTTCGATCCGGACCATCGCCACCTGTTCGTGGCGGATTCGGGCAACAACCGAGTGCTGGCTTTCAGGATTCCATGATGACCCGGAAGGAGGTGCAGCCATGGCGATCTCGTTCGAACGTATGAAGACACTCCACGACCGCGGCGAGGACCTTGCGTCGCTCCTGCCGTATTACGACTACGACCCCGAGGGCCAGGTCTTCATCCAAGTGGACGGCAGGCTGGGCGTCGGGTGGAAGATCGAACCGGTGCCGTCGGACACGGATACGGACGAATCGCGATCGAGGCTGGCCGAACTCGTCGAAAAAATCCTCCTGGAAATTCCCCCGGAGTTTGCCGGCCAGTGGATTCTCGAAGTCAGCCGGGATGTGGAGGACACGCTGGACCGGTTCATATCGGCGTCCGATCTGAACGGTCGTGGGCTGCTGAAGCTCCTCTGCGAGGGTAAATGCGAACGATATCGAAATGCCACTTCCTATGGATTCTGGAAAGGCAATCCCTACCGCTGCCGCAAGTTTTCAACCTACCTCCTATTGTCCTCCCCAAAGGTGGCCAATCTCCCCGGCGGCCCGCTGGCGTGGATCGGTCGCGGGCGTTCCTCGCTCGTCGATGAAGCCGAACGAAAATATCTCCAACGTAAGGCCGATCTGACCCGCCAGGCCATGGCGGTCGAGCGCGGCTTTGAAGGGTACGGTTTCAAGCCGCAACGGCTGGATCTGACGGGTCTGCTCGGAATCGTGTATCGAACCTTGAATCCCGGCCGGGCGGAAAAGTTCAGGTTTGGGAATCGGCCTGAAACGGCGGCGGGAGCCGACTTGACGTTCACGCCCGACGGTCGGCCGCTCCGCGAGCAAGTCGTCTTCGGAAACTGTGCCGTTCGGGAGGACCATCTGGATCTGGACGGCATGCACGCGCAGGTCTTCAGCCTCACGGGCCTTCCCGGCAGCGTGAGCCCGGGCCTCATCAACACGCTCCTCGAAAGGTATACCGGCGACCTCCTCGTCACGATTAATTTCGTCAACTTGTCGCTGTCCGATTCGAAAGGAGCCCTCGGCATGAAACGATTCCTCGCCGGCCGGCAGGCGAAATCGATCACCGGGCAGGAGAACCTTTCCGCGAAGGTGATTCTGGAGGAGCTCGACGAAGTGCTGCGGGAGATCGAATCGCACAATCGGCGCATGGTCTGCTTCTCGGTGCACGCGGTGGCCTCCACGCCGCCCGAACGCCACGCCGAAGCGGCGGATTCCATCCTCCGCGCGTTCTCATTCGTGGGGGCGACGGCGACCGTTGAAACCGCCATCGCACTGCCGGTCCTGCTCTCCAGCCTCCCTCTTGCCTTCGACCCCAAATTGGATTCGTACATGCGCCGCCTCCGGAAAGTTCTCTCGGACCGCTTTGTGATGTTCTGCCCCCTCTGGGGGTACTTCCGGGGCACCCGATCGCCCACACAGCTTTACCTCACGCGGCAGGGCGTTCCGATCACGCTCGATCCGATGGATTGCGATACCAGCCCCCACGGCGTGATCCTCGCCACATCCGGCGCCGGCAAAAGCTTCTTCACCAACGACATGCTCATTCAAGCCCAACGGTTGGAACCCCGGCCGTTCGTCTTCATCATCGACGTCGGCGGCTCATATCAGAAATTGTGTGAGATGATGGACGGCGACTACGCCCAGATCCAACTCCGAGCTCCGACCTGCATCAACCCGTTTGCTGAAGAACTCAGCGACGCGAGCGTGGCGCTGTGGGTTCCCCTCTTGGCGCAGATGGTGCGAGACCCTGAGAGCGCCGAGCCGGTCACCCGCGAGCAGAAAGTCCTCTTCGAACTCGCCCTCCGCGGCGCTTTCGAGCACAAGCCCGGAAGCGAAATCTTCCTGAGCGACATCGTGGCCGAATTGAAAAAACAGGGCGCCCTCGGCGAATCCCTCGCGCTCAAACTCTACCCGTTCACCCGTCAGGGCCGCTTCGGAGTGTTCTTCGACGGCCCGACGAAACTCCGCATCGGCAACCGATTCATGGTCTTCGACCTCACCGAGGCGAAAGATCAGGTCGAACTGCGCGGGCCGCTCATGATGGCGGTGATGAATCTCATCATCCGCATCGTTCGGGAGGAAAACCTTCGCGGCACCCGAAAATACCTCATGATCGATGAAGCGTGGGCCTTCCTCAAAGATCCCGCAGCCGCAGAGTTCATCAAGGAAGGGTACAAAACGTTTCGGAAATACTCGGGGCTCGTTTTCGTCATCACGCAGGACGTGCTCGATCTGGTCCAGTTCCCCGCCGGTGAAGCGATCCTGTCCAACGCCCCGAACGTATTTCTGCTCAAACAGCAGGCCAAAGCCCTCGAGGCGCTCGGCAAGCACCTCCATCTTTCGGAAAATCAAATCCGGACCATCCAGTCGGTCCACATGCGTAAGGGCTACTACAGCGAAGCCTACGTCATGACCACGTTCGAAGGCGCCACGAGGGACGGCGTGATCCGCGTGGTGCCGGACCCGGTCTCGTACTGGGTGTCCACTACGGATGGCGCGGACGTTCAGGCCTTTCATGAAGCGGTCAAGGAAACCGGGGACAAGGTTGAGGCGATCCGGCGGCTGGCCGAACGATTCCCGATGGGAGCCGCGGCCGGGAGCTCCCGATGAGATGGGTTGCAGCAGCCGCCCTGGTGGTAGCCATGATTTCCGGCACGATCACCCTCGGAGTGACCCGCGCCTCCAAGGAGAGGGAGTCGATCTTGGAGGCTCGCTTGAGGGTCATCGAGGAAAAGACCGGCATCACCCGAGCCGGCGGCGCGAGCCTGGGACGAATCGGTGGGGGATTCCCATTGCCGCTGAAGCCCCCCCCGAACCTGTCCGGTGTCCGGCGGCTCCGATGGAACGCACACGGCCTCGAACTTTGGGGGCCTTCCAAAGAGAAGTGTGCCGAGTGGGGGGGACGATTTGCTGGGGGCACCTGCCGTCTATCTTCCGGAGGGATTGTGAATCGACCTGTGTTAAATCGAGACTCGGCCCCTGCGAGCGCCGAGTGGGAAGTGCCGACGCTGCGAGGTGTGGGCGTTCTGCTCGATCGGCTCCGGCGGCGGCCGTTCGTTCTGACGGAAGCCGATTGGGAAAACGGACGCCTGAGTGTTACCGGCCACCTCGCACCGGGTGGAGATTGATGAAGGAGGATTCGATGAAAACGAAACGCTGGCTCAGCATCTCGGTTGTTGGTCTGTGTGCGATGATCGGGGGGGTCTTCGTCGCCCTTCGTACGGGCGCCTTCGGGCAATCCGCAGAGAAAGGTCTACTGGGCGATTTCGGGGGCGGGGGTGACACCGAAACCTCAGTCACCCCGAGTCCAGGTGAGGGATCGCCCACCGATGGATCGGCTTCCCTGTCGAAAGCGCAAAAGCAGACCGCTCCTCCCGAGGAACGACTGCCGGCGCTCGATTGGGTGAGCGATCCCGAGCTGGATGCTCTCCGAATGGATGTCTACAAGGCCGAACTCCGCGCGAGGCTGCTCAAGGCCACGGCTGAAATTCGAGACTACGAGAAACGGCTGAGCGGAAAGCCCGCAAGAGACATTGAAGCCCCGAAGCCGGTTGCACCCCCCAAGCCGAAGCCCAAACTGAAACTCATCGCCGTCGACGGCAAGGGGGCCATCGTGGAAGTGGACGGCCGAACCTACTCGTTCGACAAACCTGGTGATCAGGAAGGAAAAGTGTCGCTCAAGGGCGTTACCTCGGACCGCGCCCTCATCGAAGTGGACGGGGAAGACTTCGAAGCGAAGTTCTGACGCGTCGCGCTACGGCTGATTTCCCATCCCGTCTCGGCTAAGATGCTTGGGAACAAGGAAACCCATGCCACTCCACCGGCCTTCGATCTGTCAACTCGCCCGAACTGCCTCCGTGCTGGTCTTTGTCGCAACCTCGGGCTGCGCCTCCTTGAACCTTCGTACCCGCGGGGGCGGACCGGTCGTTCAGGAAATGGCCCCTGCATTTCGATTGCGCGCGATGACCGGCAACGACATTTCCCTGACCGACGTCCTCGCCCAAGGTCCGGTCGTGCTCGTTTTCTACGAGAGTTCCAAATCCTCCCACTGTCGGAAGCAACTCGATGAGTTCAACCGGAACCTGGGGGAATTCAGACGCCGCGGAGCGATACTGCTTGCCGTCAGCGCGGATTCCCCGGAAACCTCCGCTCAACTCGCAAAAGATCTTCATTTGGCTTTTCCCCTCCTGTCCGATCCTTCACTCGAAACGATCCAAGCGTACGGCATGGCTCGGATGGAGAAGGATGCGGCCGTTCCCGGCATATTCATTATCCCGCAAAGCGGCCGGATCTACTGGAAGTACGTGTCCGAGGCCATGGGCGATCGCCCCTCACTCCGCTGGGTTCTCTACATTCTCGATGACGCGCTCGGTCAAACAAGCGAATCCTTGAAACCGGGCGCGGTCTTCCCGCACCAGCAAAAATTCTAGGCGTTTCTATAGAGGCTAAGCCTCGATAGACAGAATTCCGATTCGTAGGGGAGCATCTTCAGATGCTCCCTCTTGTTGGGAGGGTCTGAAGACCCCCCCCTACGCATTCTCGAAGAACAAAGGGTCTTGGCTCACCGTCACGGTCCACATCGAATCCGCTTGACAGGGCCGGGACACCTGTCTAATAGTCACTCTCCAGAGACGAAGGTCTCCAAAAGAGTTTACCCAATTGAAGGAGGTGCTAATGAAATCACTTAAGGTATTGGCGGTTGCCGCCGTCGTCGGCCTTTCGGCCACGGCCTGCGTGTCGAAAGCCGTCATGGTCAACACGGCGACCGCGCCGATCCAGGCGCAGGTCAGCGCCAAAGTTATCGGAACGGCCGAAGGAAAATCCTGCGGCATGTTCTGGGCGCCGTTTGTCACTCAACTCCTGGCCGGATTGGCCAAGGTGGAAGGCGTTCCGGGGGGCGTGAACACGGCCCTTTTCTACAACGCGACACAGGGCGCGCTCCAGCAGAAGCCTGAAGCCGATGCCTTTGCCGGGTTGAGGACGGAGGTCACAACGACCGACTACCTGATCATTGCGAAGACGTGCGTGAGCGTCCGCGCAAAAGCCGTCCAATTTCAATAAGAAAGTAGAGCCGTAGGGGAGGACCTCGCTGCCGCCCGGCTCCGAAGCCATTCGGAGCCGCGGCCGCACTCGAAGACGTGTCAGGTCCTCCCTGCTTGGGAGCAGCTAAAGCTGCTCCCCTACTCGAGAAATCGAGTTTGTGAAGGCGGCGGGAAGAGTTTCCCGCCGCCTTTCTTTTCAGTTGATCTTCCGGAGATGATACTCGAACTCCAGCTCTGCAGCCAGCTCGCCTTTCTCGTTGGTCATCTGAAGTTTCACCGGAAAATTGTACTTCCCGTCCCGTTCCACCGCCGCCATGGCGGTCTCCACGGCGAGAGGTTCGATCGTGCCCGTACACACAAGCCGCTCCCGAAACGGCTTCCGATAATTGACTTTTGCCCCCCGTACCACGATCACCAGCTTTCCCATGTCCAGAACCGAAGACACGAGCGCGGCGCCCGTCGTCTCACCCGCCGTGAAGATCGCCCCGGCATGAACGGTCGCGACATGGTTCGAAACGTTTTCGCTGAAGGCCATTTCCGATGTCACCTTTCCATCGCCGAGTGACTTGATCTTCAAATTGAGCCGTCGGATGTACGGCACCGCCTGCTCCAACATCGCCTGAAGCGCTTCAAGGTCTACGGCCATACTTTACTCCTTTCGGGGACTTGGTTGCTCCATATCTGCGCAGGGCCTGTAACGTCTCGGTGAACCCATCATGGTAGCCGCAACCTTTAGGTTGCGTCCGCGCCGTTGTGCGCAGGCTAAAGCCTGCGGCTACCAAGCACTAGCTCTCTCGCATAGATCCGACGGGATCACCGAAACGTTACCAGGACCTTCAGGGCGCTGATATAGCTCCCTGGCGGCGCCGGTGCAAGTTGACCGCGGGCATTGATCCTGCTCCGGCAGCGTGCTAGCGTAACCGAACGGAGGACTTATGGCGAAGGACACACTTACCGTGATCGACAACAGGACGGGAAAACAGTACGAAATCCCGATCACCTACGGAACCTATCCCCACGACGGAGCGGCCATCCCCGCGCCGGAGTTTCGCAAGATCAAGACCTCGCCCGAAGATTTCGGAGTGATGTGCTACGACCCCGCGTTCATGAATACAGCCTCCTGCAAGAGTTCCATCACCTTCCTCGACGGCGAACGCGGCATCCTTCGCTACCGCGGCTTTCCCATCGAGCAGCTTGCGGAACAAAGCACCTATCTTGAAACAACCTACCTGCTGATTCATGGCGAATTGCCGAGTGCGCCGGAACTCAAGACATGGACCCACAACATCACCACCCACACGCTGATTCACGAGAACATCAAGAAGTTCATCGACGGCTTTCACCACGATGCGCATCCGATGGGCATCCTCGTCGGCACCGTCGCCGCCCTGTCCACCTTCTATCCCGAGGCGAAAAACATCAAGAACCGCTCCGACCGCGAGGTCCATATCTGGCGCCTGATCGCCAAGATGCCGACCATCGCCGCCTTTGCCTACCGCCACAGCCTCGGGCTGCCGTACGTATACCCGGACAACCGGCTGTCGTACGCGGGCAACCTCCTGAACATGCTGTTCAATATCCGTGATCCCCAGTACAAGCCGAGCCCGGTGCTCGAACACGCGCTCGACGTTCTGTTCATTCTGCACGCCGACCACGAACAGAATTGCAGCACGAACGCGGTGCGGAGCGTGGGCAGCTCGCAGGTCGATCCGTACACCGCAGTGGCGGGAGGAGTAGCCGCGCTGTACGGCCCCCTGCACGGAGGCGCGAACGAAGCCGTTCTGCGGATGCTCAATGAGATCGGCCACAAGGACAACGTTCCGGCATTCATCAAGAAAGTGAAGGCCGGAGAAGGGCGCCTGATGGGATTCGGCCACCGGGTCTACAAGAACTATGACCCTCGGGCCAAGATCATCAAGAAGCTGGCGTACGATGTCTTCGAAGTAACGGGCAAGAACTCCAAGTTGGACCTCGCCTTGGAGATGGAGAGGATTGCGCTCGAAGACGACTACTTCGTCAGCCGCAAGCTCTATCCGAATGTGGATTTCTACTCGGGCCTGATTTATCAGGCTTTGGGCTTCCCGGTGGAGATGTTCCCGGTGCTCTTCGCCATCGGCCGCACGGCCGGGTGGCTCGCCCAGTGGCAGGAGATGCTCGAGGACAACGAGCAGAAGATCGCCCGCCCCCGGCAGGTTTATTCCGGGCCGGACAAGCGGGACTACCAGCCCCCGACAAAGCGTTAGGTTTTCACCGTGGCCGCCCAGGAGAAAGAGCCCTACACCGTTTCCAGCATCGGTCCTTGGAAGGATCTGGTCCGCCAGAAGGGAGCCGCCCAGGGAAAAATATTCCTAAGCCAGATTCTCAAGTTGGAGAACATGGATATCTCGCTCAATGCCCTCAAGCCCGGTTGGCTCAATCCGTATCTGCACCGGCACATCGACCACGAGGAGGTCTACCTCTTCATCAGCGGCAATGGCGAAATGAAGCTGGACGACCGGATTATCCAAGTGAAAGAGGGTGATGTGGTGCGAATCTCCCCCGGCGTGGCGCGTGGCATTCGGAACCCGGCTTCGAATACGGACGAGTTGTGGCACATCTGCGTGCGCGCCTCCAAGGGACCGTTCATGCTGACCGACGCTCCCGGCGCCGGTCCGGTCGACGGCGTGGACGACTGGTCCTACGACAAGCTGATCGAAAAGCTTCGCAAGACGAAATAGTCCGCCTCAAAGCGGATTGATCTTTCTGATTCCTCGTCCACCTGTGCTCTGATCCCTGTAGCCGAGCCTTAACCTGAATCCGGCGTGAAGGTGAGTATATCACAGCTGGATTCCTTGCTTGGCGAGGGGCTAGTGCGTATTCTGAGGGGATGGGC